>JBEGTP010000351.1:0-7250 GCA_041179365.1 Pseudomonadota bacterium | reverse complement strand
ACGGTTCCAGCACTGGTGACCCTTGCGCAGGCCGCGCTCGAATCCGGCTGGGGCGTTCACGCGCCCCGTTTCAATTTCTTCGGTATCAAAGCCAAAGCGAGCGATCCTGAGCCAAGTCGTCAACTTTTAAAGACCCGTGAGGTCTTACCAAACCGGAATTATTCATTCCCAGAAATCATTTCGATTACGCCGCGGCCTGATGGGCAATATGAATACATCGTCAGAGACTGGTTTCGCGCTTATGCCAATGCCACGGCGGCGTTTAACGCACATGCCGCTTTATTGCGCGGGAAGCCCCGCTTCGCGGCAGCTTTTGCGCATGTAGCCGATCCCTATAAGTTTGCAGACGCTATTGCGGATGCGGGCTATGCCACCGACCCGCATTACAAGGCCAAATTGCGGCAAGTCATGACGCAAATCGAGCGGACGGACGTGGTCTGACGCGCTCAGTGGTGCTTAATGACGGCGTGCTTCTTTGAGTTGACGGCAAAATCGGTCCGCCCTGTTCGGTCCCGCAATGCCTTCGCCGCCACCAACCGTTTCAGACAAGACCTTTGCCCGGCTAATTGCGCGGGGCCTGGCGCCGGTAGCTTAGGGCCTCGGCGACATGGATGCGGGTGACGCGATCACTCTTTGCAAGATCAGCAATGGTGCGCGAGACGCGCAGGATGCGGGTATAGCCGCGCGCGGAGAGCCGCATTGCTTCTGCCGCTTGGGCAAGGAGCTTGCGCCCAGGCTCATCCGGTGTGGCGAGCGCCTCGAGCAGATCGCCCTCCAGCTCAGCATTTGTCCGCGCGGCAACGCCCTGAAACCGTGCCGTCTGGAGCGCCCGCGCCTCGGCCACGCGCGCGCGCACTTGGTCTGATCCTTCAGAAGGCGGCGGGAGAACGAGATCCGCCGCGCTGACCGCTGCCACCTCAACGTGCAAGTCAATCCGGTCAAGCAGCGGGCCCGACATTTTCGCCTGATAATCCGCGGCGCAGCGCGGCGCGCGCGAACACGCCATCGCGGCGTCCCCCAGATAACCACATTTACAAGGGTTACAGGCGGCAATCAGCTGGATTCTGGCTGGATAGGTCACGTGGGCGTTTGCCCGCGCGACGCTCACGGTGCCGGTTTCGAGCGGCTGACGCAGCGAATCGAGCGCTTGGCGTTGGAACTCGGGAAGCTCATCGAGAAAGAGAACGCCGAGATGAGCAAGGCTCACCTCCCCGGGGCGGACGCGCAGCCCGCCGCCAACGAGTGCGGGCATAGACGCGGAATGATGCGGCGCACGAAACGGGCGCACGCGGCGCAATCGACCGCCAGCCAATTCTCCCGAGACGCTTGCGATCATCGACACTTCAAGCGCTTCTTCAGGCGATAAGGGCGGCAGAATGCCCGGGACGCAAGAGGCAAGGAGCGATTTGCCCGAGCCGGGCGGCCCGATCATAAGCAGATTATGCCCGCCCGCTGCGGCAATTTCGATGGCGCGCTTGGCGGTTTCCTGCCCCTTAACTTGCGCCAGATCGGGGCCGTGAACGCGCTCTTCAATTTCGCCCGGCGCAGGCGCTGCAAGTAAGGCCTGCCCTTTGAAGTGATTGAGCAATGCCAGCAGATCCGGCGCGGCGAGCACTTCGATAGAGCCTGCCCAAGCTGCCTCAGACCCCTGTATCGCTGGACACACGAGCCCAAGATCGCGCTCTGCCGCATGGAGCGCGGCGAGCAAGACGCCGGGCGATCCTGCAACGCGGCCATCAAGCCCGAGTTCGCCCACAACGACATAGCCCGCCAGCGTTTCAGCATCGACAACGCCCATCGCGCCAAGCAGCGCCAGCGCGATCGGCAAATCATAATGCGAGCCTTCCTTAGGCAGATCAGCGGGTGAGAGGTTGACCGTGATCCTCTTTGGCGGGAGCGAAAGGCCAATAGCGGAGAGCGCAGCGCGCACGCGTTCGCGGCTTTCTCCCACCGCCTTGTCGGGCAAGCCAACGACGACAAAAGCGGGAACCCCGGGCGCAACCTGACATTGCACTTCGACGCCGCGTGCTTCTAGGCCAAGATAAGCAACGGTCTGAATGATGGCGACCACAGACTTTCCCCCATAGTAAACATAGTCTTAACTGAGTGATGCAGCACTTTGGCAACCCTGCCTATGCCACTGCATTGTTATGAAGCCCGTGTCTCTTATTCTTCCGCGCACGACTATAGCTCTTCTGATTGCTTTGTCGATTGGCGTTATGACGTCACCGGGGCGCGCGGCGGGCACAAGCAGCTTTGTTGTCGAAACGGTCGAATATGACGACGTGCTCGAAGATGAGTCTGGGCTTGATCCGCGTGCTGAGGCACCCGCGCCCAATGCATCGATTGGCCGCTTTGGCCCTTTTGTTGTCGTGGATGCGACGACCGTTGAGCTGCGCGGCACCATTGAGCACGACACACCCTTGCGATTTCGCGCGATGATGGCGGCTTTTCCGGGCATCAAGCTGATGCGCATGGTCGAATGCCCCGGCTCAGAAGATGATGACGCCAATTTGATGCTGGCGCGCATGGTCCGCAAGGCTGGCATCAGCACAGTCGTTCCATCCTACGGATCTGTTCGCTCGGGCGGCGTGGATCTTTTCTTCGCGGGCGTCACACGCACAATCGTGCCCGGCGCGCAATTTGGCGTGCACAGCTGGCGCGACGACGAGGGCCACGAAGCCACAGATTTTGCGGCTGATGACCCGGTCCACGGCGATTATATTCGTTACTATATTGAAATGGGTATGCAGCCCGAGCAGGCCCGCTCTTTTTACAGCTTTACCAACCGCGTCGCCCCTTCATCCGGGGTCCATTATATGACAGGACGCGAGCTTTCAGACTTTGGGCTCGCTAGCCTGAATTAACGCAAGTGCGAGCAACAGAAATTCTGCGCGCCCAATAAGCCGACCTCAGCGAAGACGAGCGGTGGCAATCAGGCCGGCCGCGCACAATCCAAATTGCGGCGTTAGGTTGCTCATTGTTATCACACCTGAGAGTCACTTCTCGTGCGCTCTGGCACTTGCAAAGCGCGCGTTGACAAACCATCTGTAGTGCCATGCTCCCAGAGATAGACTTTTCCTTTCGGCGCTCTGGGCTCATCCGCACGACCCTGTTTGTGATGGGATCGGTGCTGATGGTCGCCTCCCCTCTTGTCGGCATTTTGCCGGGGCCAGGGGGGCTTGTGGTTTTTGCGCTCGGCCTCGGCCTGACGCTCCGCAACTCAGCTTGGGCGAAGCGGCGCTATGTGGCCTTTAAAAAGCGCTACCCAAAACCGGGCGGCATTGCCGATTGGAGTATGCGTCGGCGGAGCGCGAAACGCCGAAGCGAACGAAACAAGGCGAAAGACGGCAAAGATGATTGACTTTGCGCCCGACTCTGCTTATCGGCCCGATCATCCAAGCCGCCAGACTTTTTGGCGGTTTTTCTATTTGATTTGTTTGTAAGGACATGAGTGATGAAGCGCACCTTCCAGCCGAGCAATCTTGTGCGCGCACGGCGTCACGGGTTTCGGTCGCGGATGGCGACAGTGGGCGGACGAGCGGTAATCCGCGCGCGCCGGGCACGCGGTCGCAAGAAGCTTTCGGCCTAATCACCCTCACAAAGCGGAGTGACTTTGTCGCGGCAAACGCTGCGCGACGCTTTGCGACCCCCGGCTTCGTGCTCTTGATGCGCGACCGGCAAGATAATGACCCTGCGATCCGGCTTGGCATCACCGTAACCAAAAAAATTGGGGGTGCGGTGATTCGCAACCGGATGAAGCGGCGCTTTCGCGCTTTGGCGCGCGCCATCATCACGCGCGACGGTGTATCGGGTGCGGACCATGTTTTGATTGGACGCATGGGCGGTCTTGAGCGCGACTATGCGCTGCTATCGCAAGAGCTGACAAAGGCACTTGCCAAGGCAAAGGCCTCTGTGGCGGACGCTAAACAGTGATCGCGCGGCTTCTGATCGCCCTCGCGCGCTTCTGGCAATGGGGCCCATCAGTCATCTTACCCCCAACTTGCCGCTACGCACCCAGCTGTTCGGCCTATGCAATAGAGGCGCTTGGGCGCTATGGGGCTCTGAAAGGCAGCTGGCTTGCCGCAAAACGTATTTTAAGGTGCCATCCTTGGGGCGGCGCAGGACCAGACCCGGTTCCATGATTTTAAGGGGGAAGACGTGAACGATCAACGCAATATGGTTTTGGCAGTCATTCTGTCAGCGCTGGTGATGATTGGCGGCACCTTCATTTCCAATAAATTTTATCCAGCGCCCAAGCCCGTGGTATCAAGCGCGGCGACCAGCGCCAATGCCAATGCGGGCACGACGCTAGGTGCGACGGCAGCCGCTGCGGCACCAATCTTGCGTGACCCTTCAGCGGCCTTAAAAGATAGCCCGCGCATTCTAATTGAGACGCCCAAACTCCACGGCTCACTCGCGCTGGTCGGCGCGCGGATTGACGATCTTGTCATGACAAAACACATGACGACGATCAAGAAAGACGCAGAGCCCATCCGCTTGCTCTCCCCCGCTGGCACAAAGCGCGCCTATTTTGCGGGCTTCGGCTGGACCGGAGAAGGGCTCGCGGTTCCTGGACCCGAAACCCTCTGGACCGCCAGCAGCGCAAAGCTGACCCCCGACGCGCCTGTCACGCTCAGCTGGGATAATGGCCAAGGCCAGACCTTCCAAATCGCCATCGCGGTCGACAAAGACTATATGTTCACCGTTGATCAATCGGTTTTGAACAATAGCACGGCGCCCGTTTCCGTGCGCGCAAATGGCTATGTCAGCCGAATCTATGGTGTTGGGCCGACGGCGGGCGCGCTTTCGGGCTCGCGTGTCGATCAGGATAGCTGGACGATCCATGTTGGCCCGATCGGCACCTTCAACGCCAAAACTGACTATGACGTTGACTACAAGACCCTTGACGAAGCTGGCACGCAAGGGCCGCGCTTTACGAGCAAGGGCGGCTGGATTGGGTTTGGCGATACCTATTGGCTAGCCGCGCTGGCTCCTGCCCAAGATACCAACGTCGACACCGGGTTCCGCAAGGACAAGAGCAGCTATATGGCAGATTTTGCACAAGCCGCGACCATCATTGCGCCGGGCAAGAGCCTTTCGAGCAAATCAAATTTCTTCGCCGGTGCTAAGGAAGTGACGATCCTTGATGGCTATGAAAAGTCGCTCGGCATCGCAAACTTTGGCAAGGCGATTGACTGGGGCTGGTTTGAAATCGTCGCCAAGCCGATGTTTTACTTGCTCCACTTCTTGTTTAACCTGCTCGGGAATTTTGGTTTTGCCATTATTGCCCTCACGCTGATCGTGAAAGCTGTCATGTTCCCTGTCGCGCAAAAGCAATTCGCATCGATGGCGAAAATGCGCGTCTTGCAGCCCAAAATGAAGGCGCTGCAGGAACGGTTCAAGGATGACAAAACCAAGCTGCAACAAGAAACAATGGCGCTTTATCAGAAGGAAAAGATCAACCCCGCGAGTGGCTGCCTTCCTATCTTCCTGCAAATTCCGATCTTTTATGCGCTCTATAAGTGCCTGATGCTTTCCATCGAGATGCGGCATCAACCCTTTATCGGCTGGATCAAAGACCTTTCGGCACCCGATCCGCTAACGCCAATCAACCTCTTTGGTCTGCTTCACTTCACGCCGCCACCGATGCTCGCGCTCGGGATTTTACCGATCCTCCTTGGCATCACCATGTACCTTCAATTCAAGCTCAACCCGCAGCAGATGGACCCTGTTCAGCAACAGGTGTTCTCGATCATGCCGTGGGTGCTCATGTTCGTCATGGCACCGTTTGCAGCGGGTCTTCAGCTCTATTGGGTCGTCAACAATACGTTGACCATTCTCCAGCAGAAGTGGCTTTACACGAAATACCCCATGCCTGCGGTTCCGGTAAAGACGTGAGTTTTTCCGACGAAGACCTGGAAGAGGCACGCCGGATTTTTTCCGGGCCGATGGCGTTTTTGAAATCGGCGCCGGCGCTTCAATTCTTGCCCGATGCTTCGGTCAATGAAATCGCCTTTGCCGGGCGATCAAACGTCGGAAAATCGTCTTTGCTCAACGCGCTGACGAACCGGTCGAGCCTCGCGCGCACCTCCAACACGCCGGGGCGCACACAAGAGCTCAACTTCTTTGATGTTGGCGAACCGCTCAAGTTTCGGCTGGTCGATATGCCGGGATACGGCTTTGCAACCGCGCCGAAGGATGTCGTCAAAAAGTGGCGCTTTCTCATCAATGACTTTCTGCGCGGTCGCCAAGTGCTCAAGCGCACGCTTGTGCTCATCGACAGCCGTCACGGGATCAAAGATGTTGATATCGACGTGATGGACATGCTCGACGCCGCCGCCGTGAGCTACCGATTGGTTTTGACTAAGGCGGACAAGATCAAGGCGACTGCCGTTGAAGAGATGAAAGCGCAAACAAGCGAGGCGGTCCGCAAGCGCCCGGCGGCGCATCCAGACATCATCGTAACGTCGAGCGAAAAGGGCATGGGCATGCCAGAATTGCGCGCGGCGGTGATCGAGGCCATACGCTAAGGCTATGGACCAACCGACGCGCAAACTCTTCATTGGCAATAAAACCTACAGCAGTTGGTCATTGCGCGGCTGGCTTGCCTGCAAACAGTCCGGGCTTGATTTCGAAACTGTGGTCGTGCCGCTTTATGATGAAGCTTGGGACAAGCGCCGCGAAGGCGATGAATTCGCGCCCTCCTCTGGCAAAGTCCCGATCCTGTGGGACGGCGACATCGTGGTGTGGGATAGCCTTGCTATCATTGAATATCTCAATGAAAAATCGGGCGGAGACAAATTCTGGCCGGCCGATGAAGGCGCGCGAGCGATGGCGCGCTCAATGTGCGCTGAAATGCATTCGGGCTTTGGGAATTTGCGCAAGAAATACTCAATGAACGTGCGCCAGATCCATCCGCCGGGCGATGTGGACGCCGATGTCATCGCCGATGTCGAGCGTATTCTTGAGCTTTGGGCTCAGGCGCGTGCCCGCTACGGTGGCGAGGGCGAATTTCTGTTTGGCAGTTTTGGCGCAACTGACATCATGTACGCCCCCGTTGTGACGCGTTTGATCACCTATTCTATCCCCGTCGCGCGCTTTGCCATTCCTTATCTGCAAGCTGTGATCAGCCACCCGTGGCTGCAAGACTGGATCGCCAGTGCGCAGGAAGAAGATTGGGTCATTGAGAAATTTGAGGGGCCGGTTCAGGCGAAATGAGCCTCGGCTTTAGTGTTGCGGCTTAGAGC
>JBEGTP010000350.1:0-3406 GCA_041179365.1 Pseudomonadota bacterium | reverse complement strand
TGGCGGGCCGCGCCCAAGTTTTGGAGTTGCGCGGCCAATGCAGGGCAGCGGCGGTTCGAACACCTCCTCTTCGCCTTCGAGCTTAGATATCGGCGGTGGCAGCCAATTTCCGCCGATTGATATCGTTCCCTTGCCCGGAGCAACGCCTTCTTCAGGCGCAACGCCGCCCGCTATGGACGCTATGGCGCGCCTTGCCGAGCGCGAGAATGCGGTTGATGAGGCCCCCGTCAAGGGCGAAGGGTTTGAGCATTCCGTCCACAAAATTAAAGAGCAAGTGCTCCCGCGCCTGCTCGAGCGCATTGATCCCGAAGCCGCAGCGACGCTCTCAAAGGATGAGCTAGCAGAGGAATTTCGTCCGATCATCGGTGAAGTCCTTGCCGAACTAAAGCTCACGCTCAATCGCCGCGAGCAGTTTGCGCTCGAAAAAGTATTGGTCGACGAGCTCCTCGGTCTAGGGCCGCTTGAAGAGCTGATCAACGATCCAGACATTTCTGACATCATGGTCAACGGACCAGATCAGACCTATATCGAAAAGAAGGGTAAGCTCACCCTCGCGCCGATCCAGTTTCGCGATGAAGCGCATCTATTTCAAATTGCGCAACGAATTGTGAACCAAGTTGGCCGCCGGGTCGATCAAACCTCGCCGCTTGCCGATGCCCGTTTGAAAGATGGTTCTCGTGTGAACGTTATCGTTCCGCCGCTGTCATTGCGCGGAACGGCGATATCAATCCGGAAGTTCTCAGCCAAACCCATCACGCTCGATATGATGGCGAAGGGCGGATCGATGAGCGAAAAAATGGCGACCGCGCTCAAGATCGCAGGGGCTTGCCGTTTCAATATTGTTATTTCGGGCGGTACGGGCTCGGGTAAAACGACGATGCTCAACGCGCTTTCAAAGATGATCGATCCTGGCGAACGCGTTTTGACAATTGAGGATGCGGCAGAACTCCGTTTGCAGCAGCCACACTGGCTGCCGCTAGAAACCCGCCCCGCGAACCTTGAAGGGCAAGGGGAAATTACCATTCGCGATCTCGTCAAGAACTCGCTGCGTATGCGGCCAGATCGGGTGATTTTGGGCGAAATTCGTGGGTCGGAGTGTTTCGATCTCCTCGCCGCTATGAATACGGGCCACGACGGCTCGATGTGTACGCTTCACTCGAACAGTCCGCGCGAAGCCCTTGGCCGTATGGAAAACATGGTCATGATGGGCGACATCAAGATGCCCAAAGAAGCCATCTCGCGCCAAATTGCTGACTCAGTTGACATCATTGTGCAGGTCAAACGCCTGCGTGATGGCTCGCGCCGGGTCACCAACATCACCGAAGTCATCGGCATGGAAGGGCCTGTCATCGTGACGCAAGAGCTCTTCAAATATGAATATCTCTCCGAGGATGCTGACGGGAAAATCGTTGGCGAATATCGCTCGATGGGTCTGCGGCCCTATACCGTTGAAAAGGCCCGTCAATTCGGCTTTGATCAAGCCTATTTGGACGCGTGCCTCTAAAGCGCGCCTTTCAAAGACGACCGAAAATTTCGTCCGCACGATTGATTGTTGCAAGAATGTCACGACGCATCAAATTGTCAACATAGCAGCAGCGGTGCGGCAATTTACGCTTGCGCTTTCAAGGATAATTAGGCTTTCATACCCCCAATCGCGGCATATTCGCGTGGTAAAATCTTGTTGGGGATGACAAGTTATGAAATCAATTCGTTTTTTGGCGGCCACCGCGCTAGCCACTTCCACTGTCTTTTCCGTTACGGCTGCTTGGGCCCAAGGCACAGCGCCTGCTGCGAGTGCAGCAAATGAAAGTGACGAAGAGAAAGATAGCAAGCCCATCGTCGTTACCGGTTCGCGCATCGCGCGGCCGACACTCGATTCGGATGTGCCGCTAACATCGGTTACCGTCGATGAGCTGACCGAGACCGGCAATGTTTCGCTCGGTGATGCTTTGAACAACCTGCCTTCGCTTCGGTCTACGTTTAGCGCAGGCAATTCGACACGGTTCATCGGGACTGCCGGTCTCAATGTGCTCGATCTTCGCGGATTGGGAACGGACCGCACCTTGGTTCTCGTCAATGGACGTCGTCACATCACAGCATCACCTGGCGACAATGTGGTTGATGTCAACACGATCCCGATTGATCTGCTCGAAGCGGTTGACGTGGTGACTGGCGGCAACTCGGCTATCTACGGATCGGACGCTGTTGCAGGCGTCGTCAACTTCCGCCTCAAGCGCGATTATGACGGCGTTCGCCTCCGCGCTCAGGGCGGCATTTCCTCCAAGGGAGACCGCGGATCCTATTTTGCCAGTGTCACGGCAGGGCGGAATTTTGGTGATGGACGCGGCAACATAGCAGTCGCTGCGGAATTTGCGCGGCAACAACCGCTCTTCTTCCGAGATCGCGATGCGCTGACCGGCGCCTACAGCGGGCGCTGCCAGTTCCAAACTGTAGAACCGCAAGGCGCAGCAGGTGGCGAAACTGGGCCAAGTGCTTCAGACGGCATTCCCGACACGCAATTTCTGTGCGGCGTGAAAAACGCGACAATTTCAGATGGCGGCACAATCGGTGGAATCGGTGGCGGCCGTTATCTGCGCTTCAGCAGCCTCGGCGACGTTTTTACCGATACACCGACCCAAACGTTCACAACCTTTGGCAGTGGAAACCAGCAGGGCGGCGAAGGCTCAACGCTGCGGAATACGGGCAGCCTTCTTGCCGGCGTCAACCGTTACACGTTTAACCTGCTTGCGCATTATGATGTGTCGGATGCCTTCCGGCCTTTTGTGGAAGCAAAATATGTCCAGATCAAAGCCTCGGGCGAAGGCCAACCGAGCTTTTTCACCAACGTAGCCGGGCTTGGCGCTCCGGCCATGCGGTGTAACAATGGTTTTTTGAAGGCCACGGCACTCTCAACGCTCCAAGGATTTGGATTGTGCGCAAATGTTGCCACAGGCACTATTCCCCTTGCGCGGTTCAACACCGATTTTGGCGGGCGCGGCGAACAGCATAAGCGCGAAACTTACCGCTTTGTTGGTGGCGTTGAGGGGACATTCAACGACGATTGGAAATATGAAGTTGTTTTGAACTACGGCGAATTCAAATCGCACGTTAATTCGACAAACAATCTCTACCTTGCTGATGAAAATGGTGATCCCGATGGTTTTGCCCTCGCGGTCGATGCCATCGTGGCCCCTGGCAGTTTTACGGGAAGCAATTTCGTTCTCAATTCGGCAGGTCAAAAAGTCATTTGCCGCGTGAACGGCGTTTCGAACGTGCGAGCAGACTGCGTGCCCATCAACGTCTTTGGTTCAGGACAACCGAGCGCAGCGGCACTCGCCTTTTCTCACCGCGACGGCTTCCGCGACGAAAAGGCGACCCAATTTGTTGCGTCGACCTTTATCGCTGG
>JBEGTP010000349.1:0-5454 GCA_041179365.1 Pseudomonadota bacterium | reverse complement strand
CTTCGTGCGGCGGCGGCGCGTCCATCAGAACCGCTTGCCGGTCTCCATCAACGACACGGAAGTAGCGTCGGAACGACGCGTCTCCTGCCAAGGGCAAAATAGTAGCGCAGCGCCATCCATTGGCAGTGAGAAACGCTGGAGCGCTGGCAGGAGGAGTCATTGTAGCGGCCATCTTCCCTCCCAAGACGGCGGGATGACGGCTGTCAAGCGGCGGCTGTCATCAGGGCCAATTTTTAGGGATATTTCAAGCGCATTCCGCCACTGCTTATCGCCTGCTCGTTCGGGCCATTCAATAAGGAGGATGCCATCAAATAGAGCATCATCAAGTCCAAGCTCATCGAGTTGTTCAGGGTCGTCGATACGGTAAAGATCAACATGCGCTACAGCGACCCTGACATCAGGTCGCTCGTATGGAATAACGATAGCATAGCTCGGGCTGGGCACTTCGCCTTTAAAACCCAATGCGTGCAGCATGCCGCGCACGAGGCTTGTCTTCCCTGCGCCCAATGCGCCAGAGAGCAATACGACATCACCGATCCCCAGCGCGGCACCGATCGCTTCACCAAAGTGCTGCGTTTCCTGCGCTGATCTCAGCAAGATCACCGAGGCAGCACAATTTTTACGGCGGTGCCAACGCCGGGTTCTGACATAAGAATAAGCTTACCGCCGTGCGCCTCTACAAACTGCCGGGCTAGCGGCAGGCCGAGGCCTAGAGACGCGTCACTATCTCGCAATTGGTCGTTACGCAGCCGACTAAATCGATCAAGGGCCGACGCTTGTTGTACGTCATCCATTCCAGGACCATCATCTGAAACGACTATTTCGGCTTCCTCGGCTGTACCACTGGCATGCAGGAGCACCCTGCCCTTTTTTGGTGTATAGGTCAGCGCGTTGCGTAACAGGTGATCAAGCGTTTGGCGCAATCGCTTGGGGTCGCCCACCACTTCGCCGACACTTTCATGTACATCGCTTACAAACTCAATTTGCTTGGCGTTGACAAGCCCGACACAGGCCCCTGCGGCCCTCGTAACGAGCTCTTGGAGATCAACAGCCTTCCGCTCAAGCGGCAGCCCCCCTGCCTCGCCCTGCGTAAGATCAAGAACATTATCGACGAGCGATCCCAAACGCTCGGTCGATTCGAGGATCGCGGCGACATAGTCCTTCGCTTGTTGCTCAAGCGGCCCCGCAAATCCGCTGGCAAGCATTTCAGAAAAACCCTGAATTGAAGTCAATGGCGTGCGCAATTCGTAGCTCATATTGGCCACAAAAGCAGTCTTTATCTTGTCTGCCTCTTCAAGCGCCGTGGTCCGCTCGCGCAGCGCTGTTTCTACTTTTCGGCTATCTGTGATGTCGAGCATAATGAACAGTGCGTTTCCGTCGGGCAAGGGAACCGCCGCAAATTCATAGTGCATCCCATTTTTAAGGGTAAAACGGCCACTCCGCTGTTTGCGATCAACGGTCGCCGAACGCACAAGTTCACGGATCATCGTCGCTCGTGACGGGTTTGAAAGGCGATCGGCTGCGGCATCTGCCAAAGCGTCGATCCTCGGGTGGCCAGCAAGGAAAGATTCTTCGAAATTCCAAGCCTGCCGAAAGCGATTGTTCCAAAGGTGAAGCCGCCCGTCAGCCTCAAACACGCCAATCGCTTCAAACAAATTATCAAAAGTCGCCGTCCGCACGCGGAGCAGCGTATCACGGGCACTCGCAAGCTGGGCTTGCTCAGTTCGGTCTTCAAAAATGAGCAGCAGACCGCCATCGGGCAATGGCTGTGCGAGAAGCCTAAGGTGCTGACCTGTAGGGATGAGCCAATTTTCTTCAATGGCGCCGCCGCTCGTCATAAACCAATCGCGGCGCTCAGATTTCCAAGCTGGAAAGTCGCGCGTTTCGGGGAGACTCCCCGCTTCGCGCATACGGTCGAGCAGCCGGTCAAAGTCAGGCCGCTCGACAACCCATTCGGGTCGAATCGAAAATAAATTTTGAAACGGTAAGTTACAAAAAACAAGGCTCCGGTCGGCCCCAAATTGGGCAACACCAGCTGATAAACGATCGAGCGTATCTCGCTGCGTCTCTGCAAATTGTCGAAACGCAGTGCGCGATTGCTCCAGATCTTCAATGTCGAGAGCATAACCCGCGATACCCGCCTCCCCAAGCGGCACATCAACTATTTGGAACGAACGCCGTTCACCGTTGATTGTCGCTGGCATGATACGCGTTTGGATTTCGCCCTTGCTCTTCGCCAGCGCGGCCGCCGCTTTTGGACTTTCGCTCCGTTCCCCGTCAACAAGTTCGAGACCGCGCGCGACCGCGTCATCCGCATCTTTGGCTTCAACTGCTCGCACGTACGCAGAATTGACGAGCGACAGCCTCAAGTCGGGCCCGCGGTGCCACATCGGAACCGGTGCTGCCTCAATGAGCCCCGAAAGCGTTGAAAAAGAATGGCTAAGCCGCGCGGCCTCTTCTTGAAGCGCCGCAATATGGGCTTGGCTTTCGGTTGCATCGAAAACCCAAAGGATTGCAGCTCCAGGGCTCCCCACTTCTATGGCGGCAGGTGCGCCTTTGATCATGAGGGTCTTTAACGAGCCTTTGGCCTGCACCGTGCGCAGAAACGTGCCACCCGTCTTTTGAACGGCAGAGACATCGCGCACCAGTGCCGCAGTATCCTCTTGTGTCAAACCACCTTCGGATTGCGATAGATCTGATAGAAAACCGGGGAGCTTGAGCAGGCCTAGCCAGTCAGCAACCCGCGTTTGTGCTTCCAGCCGTCCATCATTGCGCACCAAGAGCGGCAATGCTGGCGCAGACTCAAGGAGCAAACTCAGCCGGTCCGCCTGATGCGCCGCATTTGACGCACGCTTACGCAATTGCAATCCAGCCAGCAGCATCCAGAAGCCGATGCCGAGCAAGAGCGCCAGCATCATGCCAATGAAGGCCGCTGTCGTCTGCGGCAGCGTTAACATGCAAAGAGGCCCGGCGTCATGCCGAGCCTCTTAGGTTGCTCAGGCGCGAAAGGGAACATCCCTCGCGCACCGAAATAGCAATCAATAGCGATAATGATCTGGCTTGAACGGGCCCGTTTGCGAAACGCCGATGTAACCGGCCTGCTTTTCGGTAAGCGTTGTGAGCTTTACGCCGAGCTTTTCGAGATGCAACATCGCAACCTTCTCATCAAGATGCTTAGGCAAAACATAAACTTCGTTCTTGTAGCTCTCAGCCTTTGTGAAGAGCTCAATCTGCGCTAGAACCTGGTTTGTGAACGAAGATGACATCACGAAGCTTGGATGGCCTGTTGCGCACCCGAGATTGACCAACCGGCCCTTAGCAAGCACGATAATTTGCTTGCCGTCGGGAAATTCGACTGTGTCCGTCCCTGGCTTGATCTCATCCCACTTGTAGTTGGAAAGCGCCGCGATCTGAATTTCGCTATCAAAGTGACCAATGTTGCACACGATCGACATCGGCTTCATTGCCTTCATGTGATCCGCCGTAATGACGTCTGCATTGCCCGTGGCCGTGCAGAAAATATCGGCGCGCGTCACGGCTTCTTCCATTGTTACAACTTCAAAGCCTTCCATCGCCGCTTGAAGCGCGCAGATCGGGTCAACTTCGGTCACCATCACGCGCGCGCCACCGTTGCGAAGCGATTGGGCCGAGCCCTTGCCCACATCGCCAAAGCCAGCGACGCAAGCCACTTTGCCCGCAAGCATAACGTCAGTTGCACGGCGGATCGCATCAACGAGCGATTCCTTGCAGCCGTAAAGATTGTCAAACTTCGATTTCGTGACCGAATCGTTCACGTTGATCGCGGGGAAAGGAAGCTCTCCCTTCTTGGCGATTTCATAAAGGCGGTGAACGCCCGTGGTGGTCTCTTCCGAAACACCCTTAAGCGCCTTGACCGTTGCGGTCAGATAGCCGGGCTTTTTGATGAGATACGCCTTTAGAGCGCGCTGGAATTCTACTTCTTCTTCATTCTCGGGTTCACCAAGCGTCGCGCCGGCTTCGAGCTTTGCGCCCCAAAGCGCAAACATTGTGGCATCACCACCGTCGTCGAGAATGATATTCGAGGTTTGGTCATCACCCCAATTGAATATGTCACCAACATAGTCCCAATAATCCGCAAGGCTTTCACCCTTCACAGCAAAAACAGGAACGCCCGTAGCGGCAATCGCAGCCGCCGCATGGTCCTGAGTCGAGAAAATGTTGCATGTTGCCCAGCGCACCTCGGCCCCAAGTGCCGTCAACGTTTCGATGAGAACCGCAGTCTGGATCGTCATGTGAAGCGAACCAGTGATCCGCGCGCCCTTCAGTGGCTTTGAAGTGCCGTATTCAGTGCGCAATGCCATCAGGCCCGGCATTTCCGTTTCTGCAATCGCAATTTCTTTGCGACCAAATTCAGCGAGGGCAATATCAGCAATTACATAGTCATTCGCAGACACAAAATTTCTCCAAAAACAAAGGTTGTTGGCGCAGGCCCCTAAGGGAGAGCGGCGCGAATTGCAAATATAAAGACATCTTTATATGATGATTTTACGCGCGATCATGCAGTGCCCGACACGCCGGAAAGCAAGGATGGATCAATCCCATCGGACTTGAAGGCTGATGCCCAACGATTTTCAACGGTGGTTGAAAAAATGAGAGCCTCGCTTGCTTCCACCAAATGCCACCCGTGGTACGTCATTTCCCGATCAAGCTGACCGGCTGACCAGCCCGCATAGCCCATCGCGACGAGCCAAGATTTTGGCCCTTTGCCCGCAGCAAGGGCACGCAAAATGTCTAGTGTCGACGTGAGCCCCCATTTGCCTGTCACCTGCAACGAGTCAGAACCGCCCCAATCGAGGCTATGGAGAACAAATCCGCGTTGGGGCTCAACCGGCCCGCCTTGATAAACCGGAACATCCGCTAAAACACCGGGATCGATCTTCAATTGCTTGAGAAGGACATGCAGCGTGAGCCGCGGAAGGACGCGACCAATGCCAATCCCAAGTGCACCCTGCTCATCATGTGAGCACAGTGCAATCACGGCCTTTTCGAATCGTTGATCACCAATCCCGGGAAGGGCTAGCAAAAGCTGTCCGGAATAGAAGCGGCGTTGATCCATTGAGCCGCTCCTTTCCAGCCAATTTTAACTCAGGCTTCTTCGCCCGAGGCAGGGCGCCGATCAAAGACTTCATCGACGATACCAAAATCCTTGGCTTCGAGCGCAGTCATGAAGTTATCGCGCTCCATGGATTTTTCGATCAAAGCCAAATCCTTGCCGGTATATTTGGCATAAAGCTCATTCATGCTCGCCCGGATACGCAAAATTTCCTGCGCTTGAATTTGAATGTCGCTTGCTTGGCCTTGCGCGCCCCCCGAAGGTTGATGAATCATAATCCGGGCGTTCGTGAGTGCGACGCGCATACCCGGCTCACCTGCGGCCAACAGAAAACTGCCCATCGAGGCGGCCTGACCGATGCA
>JBEGTP010000348.1:0-2760 GCA_041179365.1 Pseudomonadota bacterium | reverse complement strand
CTCGCATGCAGCCCTGCCTTGGCCGTCGCAGCTCCAGTTCAGCCCATTATTGTTTACCGTGATCCTGGGTGTAGCTGTTGCGTCGCGTGGGGCGGTCAAGTGCGCAAGGGCTTCGGACGTTTGGTTCAGTTTGTTGATTCTCCGGCGCGCGCGGCGCTCCAAAAAAGGCTCGGGGTTCCAGCTTCACTCTCCTCCTGCCATACCGCGCTGATCAATGGCCTTGTGTTTGAAGGCCATGTGCCTGTTGCGGATATGAAACTGGCTATGCTCCTCCGTCCGGCGGGCGTGCGCGGATTGGCCGTGCCCGACATGCCAATTGGTTCGCCAGGGATGGAAGCGCCGGGCACGCCAGCGGAGCATTATGCGGTAATGGCGTTTGGATCTGGCGCGCCGCGCGTTTTTGCGCGACACTAAAATCTGCGGCACCTCTTCCCCCAGGGGCCACATTATCTGGTGGCAAAATGCAGCACCCTCCCCTAGATGGAGCGCATCTGATTCCCATGATTTAGTTCAGGACCGCGCTTCGCCATGCGTATTGCCATTGCCTCTGATCACGCCGCTCTCGAGCTGAAGGCCGCCCTTGCGGACCATCTGCGCGAGGCGGGGCACAGTGTGGATGATCTTGGTCCGCAGGATGGGACCTCGGTTGATTATCCCGACTATGGCTACAAGCTGGCGGAAGTGATCGCGCGCGGCGCGGCAGAACGCGGCGTTGCCCTTTGCGGGTCGGGCATCGGCATCTCGATCGCCGTCAACCGCAATCCAGCCTGCCGCGCGGCGCTTGTTTCTGAGCCGCTTTCCGCCAAGCTTTGCCGCGAACATAATGATGCGAATGTTATCGCAATGGGCGCGCGGCTGACCGGCATTGATATGGCGAAAGCCTGTATTGACGCTTTCCTTCAAACCCCCTTTGGAGGGGATCGGCATGTCCGCCGCGTTGAAAAACTTTCCAACCCCCCTTTCTTGAAAGACCCCGCATGAGCATTCTAGCTGCCGCAAACGACATTCAGTCTTCGGGGTTTTTCTCCCAAGGCCTTGCTGAGGCTGACCCTGAGATTGCCGGCTGGATCGCCAAGGAGCTTGATCGTCAGCGGGATAAGATCGAGCTGATTGCTTCTGAAAACATTACGTCACGCGCCGTGCTGGAGGCGCAAGGATCAATCCTCACCAATAAATATGCTGAGGGCTATCCGGGGCGCCGTTATTACGGCGGCTGCGAATATGTCGATGAGATTGAGACCATCGCAATCGAGCGGGCCAAAAAGTTGTTTGGCTGCGCCTTTGCCAATGTGCAGCCCAACAGTGGCAGCCAAATGAATCAGGCGGTTTTTTTGGCGCTGCTCGAACCCGGCGATAGCTTTATGGGGCTTGATCTGAATGCGGGTGGCCACTTAACCCACGGGCATCCGATGAACATGTCGGGCAAATGGTTTAAGCCTGTGCCTTACGGCGTCCGCCGCGAAGACCAATTGATCGATATGGATGAGGTTGCCCGCATTGCGCGCGACAATCGCCCTAAGCTCATTGTCGCAGGCGGCACGGCCTATTCTCGCTTTTGGGATTGGGCGCGGTTTCGCGAAATTGCCGATGAGGTTGGCGCAGTCCTTATGGTCGATATGTCGCATATCTCGGGGCTGGTCGCCGGCGGGGTGCATGCGTCCCCCGTTCCGCATGCGCACGTGATCACGACCACAACGCATAAGTCACTGCGGGGGCCGCGCTCTGGTGTGATCCTCACAAATGATGAGGCGCTTTCCAAGAAGATTAACACCGCCGTGTTCCCGGGGCTCCAAGGCGGCCCCTTGATGCATGTGATTGCGGCCAAGGCCATTTGCTTTGCAGATGCCATGCGGCCTGCGTTTAAGGCCTATGCCCAATCGGTGGTCGATAATGCCAAGGCGCTGGCGGCATCGCTGCAAGAGCAAGGGCTCGACATTGTGTCGGGCGGAACTGACAATCATCTGATGCTCGTTGACCTGCGACCCAAGCAAGCCAAAGGCAAACACGCCGAAATCGCGCTCGACCGAGCCTCGATCACCTGCAACAAAAACAACATCCCGTTCGATACCGAAAAAGCACTGCTGACGTCGGGCATCCGGCTGGGCACGCCTGCTGGAACGACGCGCGGCTTTGGCGTTGCTGAGTTTCGCCAAATTGGCCGGATGATCGCTGACGTCGTCGAAGGCCTGCGCAAAAATGGTGCAGAGGGCGATGGCCAGATTGAGGCGAAAATTGCGGCGGAAGTCTCCGATCTTTGCGCCCGCTTCCCGATTTACGAAGGGCTTTAAGCGTTGTTTTGGCTCTGCCCTTCGCTGGCGGTCGCATAGATGCGTTGCCCATTTTGCTCGCATTCCGAGACGCAAGTTAAGGATAGTCGCCCGACCGAAGACAATAGCTCTATTCGCAGGCGGCGGCAGTGCGAAGCTTGCGGCGCGCGCTTTACGACCTTTGAGCGTATTCAGCTGCGCGAGCTGACCGTCCTTAAGTCAGAGGGGCGTCGCGAGACCTTTGAGCGGGAAAAACTTGAGCGCTCGATTGCCATCGCTTGCCGCAAGCGCCCGGTTGACGCGGGGCAAATCGACCGTCTCGTAACCAGCATTCAGCGCCAACTTGAAACGCTTGGAGAGCCCGAAATTCCGTCCTCGCGGATTGGCGGGCTCGTGATGGACACACTCCAGGGGCTCGATAGCGTCGCCTACATCCGCTTCGCGAGCGTCTACCGCGAATTTAGCGGGGCGGGCGATTTTGAAGATTTTGCCG
>JBEGTP010000347.1:0-7951 GCA_041179365.1 Pseudomonadota bacterium | reverse complement strand
GGCGGCGGCTGGGGTGGTGGCTGGGGTCACCGCCGTGACCGTGACCGGGTCGATGCAGGCGATGTGCTCGCCGGAATTCTGATCATCGGGACGATTGCCGCTATCGCATCGGGATCAGGCGAAAAGAAGCGCCGCCGCGAAGAAGAACGACGCCGCGAACGTGATGAAGAGTGGCAGCGCAACCGCGACACTCCCAATGGCGAAAGCAACAACAGTGAGAGCAGCAATGGCGATTACCAGCGCGGGCCAAGCCAGATCACCTCGGAAGACGATGCCGTAAACGCCTGCGCTTCAGCAGTGGAAGACCGTGCCGGACGGGCCGCGAGTGTGCGCGATATTAGTGACGTACAGCAACAGCGCGATGGCTGGGAAGTCCGCGGCGTTGTTGAGCGGCGCTCGGGCTGGCGAGATCGGTCGGCTGATCAAAGCCGCTTCACCTGCGTCGTGCAGGCCGGGCGCGTGACGGCCATTGATTTTGACGGGCGTTCGGCTGTTTAGACCTTCGTTCTTATTCGAAATCCTTATGTTCCCATTGGCAACCCGAGCGACAATCTGGTAGCGGCATTTCATGGTCGAAACTGCCGTTACTGCATCGCGAGAAATTCTAACCGCCCTGCATGAGGTTATGGCGTCGCGAAGCCATGCGCAGGCGAAGCTCAACAAGGTTGTCGCGATCATCGCATCGATACTCGAAAGCGAAGTGTGCTCGATATACTTGCTCCGCGACGGTGCACTGGAATTATATGCGACGAGGGGACTGAAGCAGGAAGCTGTGCATGTAACGAAGCTTGCGCTGGGCGAAGGCTTGGTCGGGACGATTGCGGAACGGATCGAGACGCTCAACCTAGAAGAAGCAACCAGCCATCCCGACTTTGCCTATAAGCCTGAAACCGGAGAAGAGCTGTTTCATAGTTTTGCCGGTGTGCCGATCATTCGCAAGCAAGATGCTGTTGGTGTGCTGTGCGTGCAACACTCCGATCCGCGGGCGTATCAGGAAATAGAAATTGAGGCTTTGCAGACGGTTGCAATGGTATTGTCAGAATTGATTGCCAATGCAGGACTGATCGATGATGCAAGCAAAAGAGGCTCAAAGGTGCAGAGCACAGCGGCTGAGCGGCTCTCTGGACTCAAACTCGTAGGCGGTATGGCGCGTGGCCACGCGGTTTTTCATCAGCCGCGCGTGACGATTGAACACACAGTCGCTGAGGATATTGAGGCCGAACGGCACCGCGTCTATTCAGCGTTTGACAAAATGCGCGCGCAGTTGGACCGCATGGCAAGTCAGGCTGAGTTTGGCGTTGATGGCGAGCACCGCGAAGTGCTCGAAATGTATAAGATGTTCGCCTATGATGAGGGTTGGTCACGGCGCATCAACGAAGCCATTGATAGCGGACTGACCGCTGAGGCGGCCATCGAGCGCGTTCAGCAACGCACGCGGATGCGGATGCGTCAGATTGACGATCCGCTGCTCGCTGACCGGATGCACGATCTCGAAGATATGGCAAATCGGCTGTTGCGTATCGTTTCTGGTCAACTTGGAACGGCTGCGCAGGCTGGATTACGCCAAGATACTATTTTGATCGCGCGCAACCTTGGCCCTGCAGAATTACTCGAATATGACCGCCGCAGGCTCAAAGGTGTCCTGCTCGAAGAAGGGTCGCTCACGGCGCATGTAACGATCGTCGCGCGGGCTATGGGCGTTCCCGTGCTGGGGCGCGTGCGCGATGTTCGCCGCTTGGTCAATGAGGGCGATCTTCTCCTCGTTGACGCAGGCGAGTCAACGGCCTTTGTGCGGCCCACTCAGGCGGTTGTCGAAGCCTTTGATTCGCGTCTTGTTGTGCAGCAAAAGCGCAGTGCCTCCTTCGCGAAGCTGAAAGGAGAGCCTCCCGTTACGCGCGACGGCCAGCGGATAGCTCTCATGATCAATGCAGGGTTGCGCGATGATGTGTCGGCGCTGGCCATGACGGGCGCTGACGGGATTGGACTCTTCCGCACCGAGTTTCAATTTCTCGTTTCGGCCACGATGCCGCAACGCGAACGGCAGCAACGATTTTACCGAGAAGTGATGGACGCAGCGGGCTCCAAAACTGTTGTTTTTCGAACGGTGGATATCGGCGGAGACAAATCGCTCCCCTATCTGCGGAGCGAAGAGACGGAAGAGGAAAACCCCGCCATGGGCTGGCGCGCCCTTCGCTTAGCGCTTGAGCGCGACGGGCTCATGAAAGCGCAGGCGCGGGCGCTCATCGAAGCTGCTGCTGGGCGAACGCTCCATGTCATGTTCCCCATGGTGTCGGAGCCTTGGGAATTTGATGAGGCCAAAGCGATCTTTGAAGCCCAGCGGAACTGGCTGGCGGCGCGCGGTAAACACTTGCCGACAAAAATTCGCTACGGATCCATGCTCGAAGTGCCGGCGCTCGCTGAAATGCTGGATGTTTTGCTTCCGAAAATCGATTTTCTGTCGATTGGGACGAATGACCTGACCCAATTTCTTTTTGCGGCAGACCGGGCCAACCCAAAATTGGCCGAGCGCTATGATTGGCTCAGCCCGGCGGTCTTGCGTTTCGTAAAACGCGTCAATGATCAGGCGCATGCGGCCAATGTGCCGACGACAATTTGCGGTGAAATGGGAGGGCGCGCACTTGAGGCGATGGCCTTGATTGGCCTTGGTGTCGACCGGCTTTCGATTACGCCTGCCGCCGTTGGCCCCATCAAGGCGATGATCCGTTCGCTTGACGCTGGAAAGCTCAACACCGAGATGCTAGCGCTCTTGGCCAACCCAGGGAATGATCTTCGCAAGAAATTGACGGTTTGGGCCGCAGAAAATGCGATTGACCTTGTTTGAACAGGGAGAGGCGATAAACGCATTGACTTGCGCGCCATTCACTGGAAGATCATAAAAAAAAGTGTCGCAACTCAACGGAAAAGCCGTTGCATGAAAGTATGAACGCATGGATGAGTCCGTAGCACCGGATCCAGCGCTGTTCCCAGAGCGCGTAGGAGACAGGCTGAGAGCAGCGCGTCTTGTCGCTGGGATTGATCTCTCTGACGTTGCAACCCGCACGCGTATTCCGCTTCGCCATCTGACAGCCATTGAAGCCGGTGATTATGGCGCGCTCCCCGCGCGAACCTATTGCGTCGGTTTTGTGCGCTCTTTTGCGCGCGCAGTGGGTGCAGATGAGGTCTCCTTAGCACGCGATGTGCGTGCCGAACTCGGCATGTCTTCAACCGAGACGCGCAACGAGTATGTTGACTATGAATCTGCTGACGCGTCGCGCATCCCATCGCGGATGTTCGCATGGACTGCGCTTGGGCTCGCGTTGCTCATTGGGATTGGGTGGTCGGTTTGGCGCAGCGGTTATCTTAATGGCGTCGACACGGCTTCTCCTGTGGTGGAAGAAAATCAAATCGTTGATGATGGAGCGGCGCCGTCGCCGACGAATGTGGTCGCCGCGCCTGTGACCGGCACGGTCGTTTTGACCGCTACCGACAAGGTCTGGCTGCGTGTTTATGATCGTAACAACAAGGTTCTGATTGGGCGAGAGCTTGCTCCGGGCGAAAGCTTTGAGCTTCCCGCAAATGTCGACAAGCCGATGATCCGCACAACGCTTCCGCAAAAGATCAAAATTTCCGTCGGCGGAAAGGAAGTGGCTCCGCTCGGGACCGAAGAAAAGCTCATCAAGGACGTTGAAATCAGCGCGGCAGCCTTGGCCGCACGGCCTGCGCCCGCAGCGCCGGCAACCGCTGCTTCTCCAGCGACTGTGCAGGGTTCATCAACTCAGCCTTGATTGCGCTGCACGGCTGGTCCAAACACGTGATCACAAACTTCAATTGAATAGAGGGAGGATAGGCTGACATGCGCCGCATACTCATTTCGCTCGCATTGCTCTCGGCTGTCGCAACGGCCCCCGTTTTTGCACAGGATAGCGCAATCGGGCTCCGCGTTGAAAAGCTGGAAAAGGAATTGAAGGCGGTCCAGCGCAAGGTCTTTCCGAACGGTCAGCCGATTCAACCTGAAATCAGCGGGATCACCGATCAGGGCGGCACAGGGTCAAGCTCTGCGCTTTCGGACTTGACGACCCGCGTGGACTCGCTCGAGGCACAGCTCAAGCAGATGACGGGCCAGGTGGAAAGCCAAGGCAGTCGCCTCAATCGCCTCGAAGAACAGAGCAAAGCAACGCGGACGGACTTTGATACAAGGCTCAAAGCCCTTGAGGCTGACCCAAAGCCCGTTGTCGCCGATAGCGAACCCGTGCATGTCACAACTCCGACGAAACCAAGTGCGGCAGCCCCGCAGCCGGTGACAAAAACAAGTGTTGCACCAAAGCCCGCCGCCAAGCAGACGCTCGCCGCGCCAACCGATGGTGGCACAAAACAGACGCCTACAGCCAAGCCCGACACAAAGCGCAAAGCCCAAATCGACGCCGTCGAGATTCCCCGTTCGGGCGATCCGGCTGACGATGCCTATGTTTACGGCTATCGCCTGTGGCAGGCAAAGCTTTATCCCGAAGCGCAGGTTCAGCTTAAGCAAGTGGTCGCTAAATACCCCAAATCGAAGCGGGCAAGCCACGCGCAAAATCTTCTCGGCAAAGCCTATCTTGATGAAGGTAAGCCCGCCTTGGCTTCGGTCGCTTTCTTTGAACATTACAGCAAAAATCCAAAGGGAGAGCGCGCCGATGATAGCCTCTACAGCCTTGGTGTCGCGCTGACGCGTCTCAACAAGTTGAAGGATGCCTGCCGCGTTTTTGATGAATTTGGGGATGTCTACGGCGCAACGGCGTCGTCTGCGCTTAAGGCAAAGGTCACAAAAGGCCGCGCCGATGCCAAATGCGCTGTCTGACGCGCTCTGTGCGCGCTTCCTGAGCGACTTAGCAGAGGCGACAGAGGGGCGCGCTGACGCACGGTTTGGCCTATGTGTGTCGGGCGGACCCGATAGTCTGGCCCTTATGCTTTTGGCCGTGTCTTCAGGGTTGGACTGTGAGGCGGCAACAGTTGATCATGGCTTGCGACCAGAGGCGCTGGCCGAGGCGCGAACGGTAGCTGATGTTGCGAATTCGCTCGGCATTCAGCATCAGATATTGACGATCACTGCGCCCGTTTCGGGCAATGTTTCGGCTTGGGCCCGAAGCGAGCGCTACCGTGCGCTTTTGGCTTGGGCTGAGGCGCAACAGCGCGACTTTTTGCTCACGGCGCACCATGCGGATGATCAGCTTGAGACGATGATTATGCGGCTCAACCGAGGGTCAGGCGTTGCCGGTCTCGCCGGAGTTCGGGCGCAGAGAGATGGGCTGGCGCGACCGTTGCTTGGATGGCGCAAGGCCGAGCTCGAGGCGCTAGTTTTGGCGGCCGGGCTGGAACCTTGCGATGATCCAAGCAACCGCGATGATCGGTTTGATCGGGCCCGGCTGCGCAAAGCCTTGGCAGGCGCTGATTGGCTCGATCCGCTTGCAGCCAACCGGAGTGCTCGCGCGCTTGCCGAAGCAGAGGCTGCTTTGGTTTGGGCCGCAACCGCTTACGAGGGGCGGCGTGTCGCGGCGCGTGACGGGGTCATTTCCTTTGCGCACAGTGGCTTGCCGCAGGAGCTCAAACGGCGGATCACGCTGGCGTGCTTGCGCCGCGTCAACGACCTTGCCGACCCTCGCGGCGAAGAGCTTGACCGCTTGATGCAGGGATTGGCAGCCGGACGCGTCGCTGCGCTTGCTGGCGTGAAATGTACGGGCGGCGAATTTTGGCTTTTTTCACTGGCACCGCCGCGCCGCTTTACACCTTGAATTGTCGCGGTAGACTCGCGTGGACTTTAGGGGAGTGTCTCATGATCCGTTCGCTTGTAGCTGCTGCATGTCTGGTTCTGGCTTCACAGCCAGCAAACGCCGTCCAACCTCAACCCCAACCCCAGCCCCAACCGGCCTTGAGCGCGCAAGAGACTGCGCAAACCAACGATAGCTTACGGCGCGGCAGGCTAATCTACATTTATGACCAAGCGGCTTGGCACACGACGGACGCAGCCATCGAAGACGTAAAGGACCTTTCGGGCGTTAAGGGGTGGGTTGTCGTTCCAACGACCAACGGCTTGCTAGTGACCTATTACGGAAGAGACGCAACGGGGGTTTTTGGCCTCTATGAAGCGGTGTGGACGGGTACAGCCGTTGTCGATCGGCGACCTTTGGCGCGCGTTCCGCTCACATCCGAACAAAAGCGTCTCATCGCTGTGGGCGATCTGGTAAGCTCAGAGGGCTTGATGTCTTGCAGCGACAAGCCGTTCAACCGTGTCATATTGCCCGGCGCGCGGGCAGGGGATCCTGATAGCGTTTATCTTTTGACGCCACAAACCGACGCGCGCAGTTTTCCGTTCGGTGGCCACCACAGATTTGACGTGAAGGACGGAAAAATCGTTTCAAAGCGTGGCTTTACACGTTCTTGCATTGCGATACCTGCGCCGCCGCCGGGCAAGAAAGGCAAGAAAGTGGCTGGGCTCATGGTGACCCATCTGCTGGATCCTGTACCGACTGAAATTCACGTCTTCATGGCCTTTGCCACGGGCAAATCAATCTGGGTCGGAACACAGAGCAATCAGCGGTTTTGGGCCATTGACGTGCAAGCTGGGGAGCCAAAACTAACGATCATGCCCGCTCCAAAAGGTTTTGAGTGGTAGGGGATTTGTCACTGCGGATATTTTTCTGCGATTTTTCGGGCGTCGTTCCATTGTCATTAACCTGAGAATGCCTATCTTACAGGCTGAAAGGCGATTGACACTATGGATGAAGACAAGGGCCCACAGATGAACCCCTGGATGCGAAGCATCGCAATTTGGGTGGGCATTCTCGCCGCGCTCGCGCTTTTTGTATCGATTTTTGATAATAGCCGGGCCGATGCGTCGGCCAAGGCCTTGGCGTATTCTGATTTTATCGGTCGCGTTGAGGCGGGCAATGTCAAAAAGGTCGAGCAATCGGGCAATGTCTTATTGGGCACGCTGAAAAACGGCGATGTCTTCAAAACTTATATGGTGTCTGATCCAGAATTTACCCAGCGGATGCTCAAGGCTGGGGTTGAAGTGTCGGGTAAGCCTGAGGAAGGCCCGGGACTGCTTCAGTTTCTCCTTTATCAATCGCTCCCCATTTTGCTTTTTGTCGGCATTGGCTTTTTCATCATGCGCCAAATGCAAAAAGGCGGCGGATCGGGCGCGATGGGCTTTGGTAAATCGCGCGCAAAGCTCCTGACTGAAAAACAGGGCCGTGTGACGTTTGAAGATGTTGCAGGCATCGATGAGGCGCGTGAAGAGCTTCAGGAGATCGTCGATTTTCTGAAAGATCCCGGCCGCTTCTCGCGTCTTGGTGGCAAGATTCCAAAGGGCGCGCTGCTCGTTGGTTCACCGGGAACGGGCAAGACCTTGCTTGCGCGGGCAATCGCTGGCGAGGCCAATGTGCCTTTCTTTACAATCTCTGGTTCTGATTTTGTTGAAATGTTTGTCGGCGTCGGCGCGAGCCGCGTTCGTGACATGTTTGAGCAGGCCAAAAAGAGCGCCCCGTGTATCGTTTTCATCGACGAAATTGATGCCGTTGGTCGGCATCGCGGCGCGGGTCTCGGCAATGGCAATGATGAGCGCGAGCAAACGCTCAATCAGCTCCTTGTTGAAATGGACGGGTTTGAGGCGAACGAAGGCATTATCATCGTCGCTGCGACCAACCGTCCTGATGTGCTCGATCCGGCTTTGCTCCGGCCGGGCCGTTTTGATCGGCAGGTTGTTGTGCCGCTGCCCGATATCGAAGGTCGCGAAAAGATTTTGCGCGTGCACATGAAAAAGGTTCCGCTGGCACCCGATGTAGAACCGCGCACGATTGCACGCGGAACACCGGGGTTTTCGGGTGCGGATTGCGCCAATCTTGTCAATGAAGCAGCGCTCTTGGCGGCGCGCAAGGGCAAACGGCTTGTCGCAATGCTCGAATTTGAAGAGGCC
>JBEGTP010000346.1:0-3178 GCA_041179365.1 Pseudomonadota bacterium | reverse complement strand
GCCCCAATGGTTTGGATCGTGCTCTTTTTTGTCGCACCTATGGCGATTGTCTGGGCCTATAGTTTTGGAACCAATGTTGGGCTGACCGACGTTGATATTTCGGGCAGCTTTTCCAATTATGCCCGCGCTGTTGAGCCGCTTTTTCTCAAGATCATGGCAAAGTCTGCGGCGGTTGCGGCGCTGACCACCTTATTGTGCCTGATCATCGCATTTCCCGTCGCACTCGCGATTGTCTTTGCTTCGCCAAAGACACGGACATGGCTCTTGCTCGCCGTCATGCTTCCCTTTTGGACGAATTTGTTGATCCGGACTTATGCGCTCATCGCGATGTTGCGGCGCGAGGGCTACGCCAACGCATCGCTTGGGTGGCTCTGGGATCACGCCAGCTGGTCGAAGGCCGCGCTCGGTTTTGCGCCGCTTTCGCAATGGGAACCCTTGCCGCTCCTCTATAATAATTTTGCGGTCATTTTAGGGCTCGTTTATGTCCATTTGCCCTTCATGGTCTTGCCGCTTTATGCCGCCCTCGACCGGCTCGATAAGTCGCTCATTGAAGCCAGTCTTGATCTGGGGGCAGGGCATTTGACCACGCTGAACAAGATCATTGTGCCACTCGCCGGGCCGGGCATACTCTCAGGGGTGATCATTACTTTTGTTCCGGCGCTTGGTGCCTATCTGACGCCTGATCTCATGGGCGGAACCGACAGCCAGATGATCGCGAGCGTAATCGAGCGGCAGTTCAAGCGCGCCAATGATTGGCCTTTCGGCGCTGCGCTTTCGTTTCTCCTGATGTATGCGACCTTCATCCTCATCGCGTTACAGGCCGCGCGCGCTAAAAAATCGGTGATCAAACTGTGAGCTTGCTGCGCCGCCATCCGATTGCGCCGCTCGACTATACGCGCCGGTCTGCGATCCGGCTTTGGATCGGCGGTGTGCTCTTCTTTCTCTACGCGCCGCTCCTCACCCTGATTGCCTTCAGCTTTAATGATGCGAAACGAAGCGTCGTGTGGCGGGGTTTCACCTTTGATCACTACCGAAAGGTCATCCATAATGAAGCGCTGCTGGAAGCGCTTGGCAATTCCCTGACCATCGCCTTTTTGGCGACACTGGTCAGCGTCGTTCTTGGTGCGCTTTCGGCGGTCATGTTGTGGCGCTTTCGCTTTCCCATGAAAAGCGGGGTGGAAGGCTTGCTGGCGCTTCCCATCGTGGTGCCCGAAATCTGCATGGGCGTCGCGATGCTGGTCTTTTTTGCTAAGATTGGCTGGCCCAATGATTTGCCTTGGCCGCTCAATTTGGGCTCGATCACGATTGCGCACATCACCTTTTGCTTTCCCTTTGTCACGATGGTTGTGCGCGCGCGGCTGGGAAGTTTTAACCGTGAGCTCGAAGAGGCCGCCAAGGATCTCGGCGCGAGCGAATGGCAGATGTTACGCGATGTGCTGTTGCCGCATTTGCGTCCCGGGCTGATTGCGGGGGCGTTGCTCTCGTTCACAATGAGCCTTGATGATTTCGTCATCACCTTCTTTACATCTGGCCCCAACACGGTGACCTTTCCGGTGAAGGTTTATTCGATGGTTCGTTTCTCGGTGACGCCCGAAGTCAACGCGGCTTCGGCTTTGCTCATCTTGCTGACGATCCTCCTCACCGTGGTCGCGCTCAAATTTCAAGATTTCACGAAAGAGACTGCGCTATGAGCGATCTTCCGCAGCCGATCATCGGCATTCAAGGCGTCACCAAACGCTATGGCAATCTCGCGGCGGTTGACCGTGTGAGCCTCGACATTTTACCCGGTGAATTTTTTGTTTTGCTGGGCCCCTCGGGATGCGGCAAAACGACTTTGCTGCGGATGATCGCAGGCTTTGACCTTCCTTCAGAAGGGCGCATCCTGATTGACGGCCAAGACATGAAGGGCATTCCGCCCAATAAGCGCCCGGTCAACACAGTGTTTCAATCCTATGCCGTCTTTCCGCATATGAGCGTGGCGGAAAATGTGGGCTACGGCCTTAAAATTGCGCGGACTGCGGAGCGGGAAATCAAGGCGCGGGTTGATGAGGCGTTAGAACTGGTGAGCTTGGGCGGTCTCAATGCGCGGATGCCCGATCAGCTTTCTGGCGGGCAGCGGCAGCGCGTTGCGCTCGCGCGAAGCCTTGTGATGCAACCCAAAGTGCTGCTGCTCGATGAGCCCCTTTCGGCGCTTGATGCCAAGCTTCGGCGTCAGATGCAGTTTGAACTTTCTGAACTGCAAGACAAGGTTGGCATTACTTTTGTAACCGTGACCCATGATCAGGATGAAGCGCTATCGATGGCGTGCCGGATCGCGGTGATGAATAAAGGTGAAATTGCGCAACTGGCCACGCCGTCTGACCTTTATGAATACCCCGCAAACCGCTTCGTTGCCGATTTTGTTGGGTCCGTGAATCTGTTTGAGGGAACGCTCACGGTCGATGCGCCCGAAGAGGCGGTGGTTGATTGCCCTGAGGTCGGCAGAATTTACTTCAATCACGGTGTCACAGGACCGCGCGGCGCGACGGTTTGGGCCGCACTTCGGCCCGAGAAGATTCAATTGTGCAAACCCGGGCGCGCCAAGCCAAAGGGTGCTCCTGCCGGGCATAATCTCGCGCACGGCGTCATCAAGGGCATGTCGTATCTCGGCGATGTCACGATCTTTGAGGTCCTGCTTGAGAGCGGACGACTGATCCGGGTGTCGCGACCCAATCTGTCTCGCTTTGCCCAAGAGGAGTTTACGTGGGATGACCCCGTGTCGCTCTGCTGGCACCCTTCAGCGGGTGTTGTCCTGCTTGGGTAACCGCGCACAGAGCGGTAAGGCGACACGGCATTGCGCCAGTGCGAAGCCGCCGCTCATCTTTTGTTAACCCTGTTCGGTCAATCTCCTCTACAGAACTGGATCACGCAAAGAGGAGATCACTCATGGTGTCGCTGCGCAATTTCTTGCCCGTCATGCCGCTACTTGCCTTGGCAGCGCCGCTGGCGGCTGGACGCGAAACGCCGCACTATGCGGTTTCGGTTAAAGTCTATGACGGCGGAACTTTGCTAATGGCACCCTCGCTTGTGACTGATGCGCAACAATCCGCGACGTTTCTCAAAAGTGATCCCTCACTGTTCCTCCAGCTGGTCGCACGACCATCAGGCAATGGCCAGTTTGAAATCAGTTCGAGCGTTG
>JBEGTP010000345.1:0-9628 GCA_041179365.1 Pseudomonadota bacterium | reverse complement strand
TGAAAGCAAGTTCTGATCGCTTAACGCCATAATGATTGAAAAATGACATGAACGGTCTTTACGACGAAATCCGAGTAGCACTCCACAAGATCTGGCGGCGACGCTGGCTTGCATTGCTTGTGGCATGGGGCATTTGTTTGTTGGGATGGCTTGTGATCAGCCTGATCCCGAACAAATATCAGTCTGACGCGACAATTTTTGTGCAAACCCAATCGATGCTGCCTGACAAGGTCGGCGTGAGCCGGGAAGACCGGGCGCGTGAAGTTGAACGCGTGAAAAATCTGCTCACCTCAACGGTGAACCTTGAAAAGGTCGTTAAAAATACGTCGCTCGGCAAAAATTTGACAACGCCGCAAGAAGTGACGGCCATGGCAATGTCGCTCAAGTCGCTCGTCAAGGTCGAAGAGCTGCGTGAAAACATGTTCAAGATCTCAGCAGAATCAAACCTTGGTGGCCGGACAGACCGCGAAAATGCGACCCTCGCCCGTGACCTCGTGCAGAGCATGATTGACGTTTTTGTTGAAGAAAACATCGCCGGAAACAAGGGCGAAACCGCCCAGACACTCGAGTTTCTCGACAAGCAGATCGACATGAACGCCACCCGGATGCACGATTCTGAAAATGCGTTGATCGCGTTTCAGCAGAAAAACGTCGGTATGTTGCCGGGCATCGGCTCGTCGAGCATGCGTCGTGAATCGCTGCGGATGGAATTGAACCAGGTTGAGTCGCAGCTTATTCAGGCGCAAAGCTCGCTTTCAGCGACCAACGCTCAATTGGGATCGACGCCGCCTATGTTGACGGGGGCCTCCAGCTATGTTGGCGGCGGCGGACCGGCTTCGGCGCGGCTTGCTGGGCTTGAGGCGCAAATTGAGTCCGCCCAAGCGCGCGGGTGGACCGATAGTCACCCAGACATGCAAGCGTTGCAAAAAGAAGTCGCCCGCGCGCGCGTCGCGGCTGCCAATGAAAGCACGGGGCGCATGGTCGGCGGGTCAAGCACGCCAAATCCAGCCTATGGCCCGCTGCGGTCGATGCAAGCGCAATACGGGGCTTCGGTGGCTGCGCTCAGTCAGAGACGTGCACAATTGGGCGCAGAGCTTGCGTCTCAAAATGCGCATCAGATTGACGAGCCCGGCCTTGCAGCGGAACAAGATCGACTGACCCGTGAATATGACGGCGTGAAGGCGCAGTACCAGAAGCTTCTCGCCGACCGCGAAAGCATTCGGCTGCGCGGCGATATGGATGTCTCAACCGCCTCAGTGAAGTTCAGCATCACCGATCCACCGGCCGTCGCAAAGAAGCCTTCGGCTCCTGATCGCCCCGTTCTTCTGACAGGTGTCCTCCTGTTTGGTCTCTTGGCGGGAGCGGGCGTGTCCTTTGTCGTCAGCCAGCTGCAAACCGGATTTTCGACCGCCAAGCAATTGGCAACGTCGAGCGGTATGTCAGTTATTGGGGCCATTTCTGAAGTCCTGACGCCCAAGCAGCGTTCAGCAATTTCGAGACGGAACCGCTATTTCCGGTCCGGGGCGGCTGCTTTGGCGGGGGCCTACGCCCTGTTGATCGTGGTCGATATTTTTCAACGCAGCGGTTTGGCGTGAGGGGAAGCATGATGAAACAAGACACCCCTGTGAGAGCTCCGGCTTCTGTCATTGAGCGGGCGACCGATGTGTATGACTTCGGTGGTTTGCTGAGGACTTCGCCGGTACAAACCGCACCACCAGCGGCGGCGCCAATCTTGCCTGCGCAGGCTTATGTGCCGGTGGCTCCAGCAAGGCCTGATCCCGTTTCGGTGCCAGTGCCTTTGGCTCCCGTATTTCAGGACCATATTGGTACGGCTGCGCCTTCATCAACCCCAACTGCTGCACCTGTGCAGCAAGAGCACCGCTACGCCGCGCCGCAAGCCAGCCAGCGGGTTGCGGCCCAAATCGACCTCGATTCGTTGCGGATTGACGGCTTTATTGAGCCCGGTGCCGCCCCAACGATGCTGTCAGAAGAGTTTCGCCTCGCAAAGCGGCAAATCCTTCTCTCCGCCTTTGGTGGCCGCAACGTGCGCGCCATCGAACGGGGTCGCGCTATCCTTGTTTGTTCAGCTTCGCCGAATGAGGGAAAAACCTTTTGTTCGATCAACCTTGCCCTTTCGCTTTCTAGTGAGCGCGACCTTGAGGTTTTATTGATCGATGTAGACGTGGCCAAGCCCGAAATCCTCTCAACATTGGGGATCGAAGGTGGGCCCGGCCTGATGGACGCGATTGCGGACTCGAGCCTTGACCCAGAGTCGCTCGTCATCCGGACATCGCTTCCTAGTCTGTCGATCCTGCCAACAGGACGTCGGACGAATGATGACACCGAATTGCTTGCGTCGAAACGCACGCAAGAGGTGATGGAGCGATTGCTCTCTCACAGCCCCAACCGCGTGATCATCATTGATACGGCTCCCGCACTTGCGGCTTCACCAGGGTCGGTGCTTGCGCACCATGTTGGTCAGATCGTGATGGTCGTGCGGGCTGATAAAACGGGAGAGAATGAACTCAGGGAGGCGATCGGCCTGCTTGACGGATGCGAACACATTCAGCTGCTTTTGAATGGGGCAACCTATTCCGGAGCCAATCAAAAATTCGGTTCTTACTATGGATATGGAGGCTGACATGGCCCGTTTTGTAAAATCTTTCACATTCGCAATCTTGGGCGCAACGGCCCTCACCACGCCCGCGTTTGCACGCGACACCGAGGTGACGCCCTATATTGAAGTCGGCCAGGTTCTGACCGCTGACATCAAGGGCGGAAACGGCGACGTTGTTACCTACAGCACCGTTGCTGCCGGCATCGACGCCTCTGTGACGGGTCGTCAGGGCGAATTCCAAGTGAGCTACCGCTACGAACGCCGGTTTGACTATCAAAAGGCGGTCAACAGTGATGATGTTCACACCGGTATCGCCCGGGGTCGTATCGACGTGGTTCCCAATATGCTCAGCCTTGAAGTGGGCGGCATCGCGACACGCGCACGCAGCGATAGCCGAGGAAGCTCTTCGGTTCAGGATGTTGGCAATATCAGCAACCAGACCCAAGTCTATTCAGGCTACGCAGGCCCAAGCTTTGCAACAAACCTCGGCCCGGTAGACGTCGCGGCGGCATACCGCTTCAGCTACACCAAAGCATCCACTGTCAGCGCAGTGACTTTGCCTTCGGGACAGGATCGGCTTGACAATTTTGATGATTCAAAAGCGCATTACGCCACAGCAAGTGTTGGCATGCAAAGCGGCTATTTGCCTTTCGGCTGGACGGTTTCTGGCGGCTATGAGCGGGAATCTGCTGGGCAGCTTGATCAGCGCTACGAGGGCAAAAATGTTCGCGGTGACATCAACGTGCCGTTGACCCAAGACTTTTCGGTGGTCGGCGGTGTCGGCTATGAGAAGATCAAGATTACGCAAAAAGCGCCCTTGCTTGATGTGACTGGCGCGCCAGTGGTCGATGCGGATGGCCGGTATGTAACAGACCCAGCCTCGCCGCGATTGCTCGCCTATGATCTTGATGGTCTCTATTGGGATGCGGGCGTCGTTTGGCAGCCCAGTGCCCGGACCCAGCTCGAAGCGCGGGTCGGTCATCGTTACGGCTCGATGAGCTACACTGGGTCGTTCACTTGGCAAACTGCTGAAAACAGCGGTGTTCAGGTTGTCGCTTATGATGAAGTGGAAACCTTTGGCCAGCAAGTCGGCGATAATCTCTCGCGCATGCCGGTCAACTTCCGCGCCACGCGAACCAATGGCCTCACGAACAATTATGGCGGATGCGTCTTTGGTGGATCTTATGGCGGCACGTGTCTTAATGACTCGTTCCAATCGGTGAACACATCGGCATATCGCAGCCGCGGCGTCGCAATTGTCTATTCATCGCAACATGGCCGTGTGACGTCGGGCCTTGGGATTGGCTATAACCAGCGCAAATTCCTGTCGCCAACCGGGGCGCTCGGCCAGGTCACGATTGACGGTGTGAAAGAGCAGAACTGGTATGCGCAAGCCAATCTGGATTATGCGCTCACGCAGCAATCGTCGATCTCGGGTGACTTCTTCACCGGGCTCAGCAAGTCTGGCCTCGTTGGTACAGGCGACGTCTGGTCGACGGGCGCAACCCTGTCATACTTCCATAATTTTGGACGCAGCTTGAGCACATCGCTTTCGGCGGGTCTCTATTCGCAAAAAGTCGAAAATCTCGAATCTACTGTCAACGTTTCAGCCAATGCGGGTGTTCGTTACAGTTTCTAATAAGAAAAATGCAACTGGAGTAACAGGAATGCATCTCGATCAATATGGCCTGACGGCGCAACCCTTCCAGCTGACGCCGGATGCGCGCTTCTGGTTTGAAAGTGCAACGCATAAGCAGGCCATGGCCTATTTGGGCTACGGCTTGCAACAAGGGGAAGGCTTCATCGTCATCACCGGTGAGATCGGTGCTGGCAAGACCACGCTTGTGGGCCATTTGATTGGCTTGCTGGATCCTGCACGCGCGAATGCTGTCCATCTGGTTTCAACCCAGCTTGGTCGCGATGATCTGTTGCACGCGGTCGCCCAAGGCCTTGGTTTGTCGGTATCAGGGTTGGGCAAGGCCGATGTTCTTGCCCAAATCCAAGCTTTTCTGAGCGAAGGCGCTAAGGCGGGAAAGCGCACATTGCTCTTTGTTGATGAAGCGCAAAACCTCCCGGTTGAATCGCTTGAAGAGCTGCGGATGCTTTCAAACTTTCAAAACGCCGCCACGCCGATGATCCAAATCCTTTTGCTGGGTCAGCCGGAATTTCGAACGATGCTGAACACGCCTGCTCTTGAGCAATTGAACCAGCGGGTTATCGCCAGTCACCATCTGACGGGCATGGATGTGGAAGAGGTCGCGGCTTATCTCAATCACCGGATGGCGATTGTGGGCTGGCATGGCCGTCCGCACTTCCTGACGGATGCTGTCACTTCAATTCACGAAGCGACGAATGGAATTCCGCGATTGATCAATCATGTCGCGGCGCGCGCACTCTTGCTTGCCGGGCTTGAACAGTCCGATAAAATTGATGCGCAAACCATCGCTATGGTTGAGGCTGAGTTGGCACATGAAGCGCCGCGTGAAATTGAAAAGGAACTCGCGACACTCATTGCGGCGGGCCCTGCAGGGCTCGATGCAGCGGCGCGCCTTGCCATGCTTGAAGCCCAAGTTTCTGAGCAGGATGCAGCGCTCCGGCGTGTGCTCTCAATTCTTGTCAATTGGATTGAGGCGGAGCCCGGGCTTGTTTCCAAACCGACGCTCGTGTCGGCCCCCGCAGCTTGAGCGAAAATGGATCAAACATGGTCTGTAACGCACTATCAGTGGATGTCGAAGACTGGTTTCAGGTCGGCGCTTTTGAAAATGTGATTGACCGCAAGTCATGGGATTCGCTTGATCGTAGGGTCGAGCGCAATACCGATGCTGTGCTGGCTTTGTTTAACGAAGCCGGGGTGAAAGGTACATTTTTTACGTTGGCTTGGGTCGCTGAACGCCACCCGAGATTGATGCTGCGCATCGTGGCGGCGGGCCATGAGATTGCGAGCCATGGCATGGACCACAAGCGCGTCTTTAAAATGACCCGCGAGACCTTCTTGGCCGACATAAAGCGCAGCAAGGCCATCCTTGAAGAGTCAACGGGTCGGCAGGTCATGGGGTATCGCGCGCCTAGCTTTTCAATCGACACGCGAACGCCTTGGGCGCACGAGGCCTTGGTCGAAGCCGGTTTCGGCTATTCATCGAGCGTCGCACCAGTCGCGCATGATCACTACGGCTGGCCGGAGTCTCCGCGCTTTGCTTGGAAGCCCGTGAGCGGGAGCGATTTCATTGAACTGCCTGTGACAACAGCAAAACTTGCAGGCCGGACGCTCGCCGCCGGTGGAGGCGGTTTTTTTCGGGTGTTGCCCTACCGCTTTTCGCATTGGGCGATCCGTCAAGTGAATGCAGAAAAGCGCCCTGCAATTTTCTATTTTCATCCGTGGGAAATTGATCCCGATCAACCCCGTGTTGCCAATGCGCCGATGAAGTCAAAGCTGCGTCACTATGCGAGTCTCAGTCAAATGGCGGGCAAGCTGTCTCGCTTGGCGCACGAGTTTCGGTGGGATCGCGTGGATGCCGTTGTCGCGCGCGAACGGGTGCAGATGTGATGAATGCACCAGTCCCAAGGCCAGAACAGTCGGTTCGGTTCGCACAGCTTGAGGATTCCGCAGAAACGGCGCGGATTGACGCCTTTGTAAGCAGTCACAGCAACGGCACGCCGTTCCATCGCCCTGCATGGCAAGCCGCCGTGGCAAAGGCATGCGGGCATTCATGCCACTACCTTGTTGTGGAAGACAACAGGGGGGATTTGGCAGGTGTTTTACCCCTCACAGAAATCCGCTCGCGTCTCTTTGGCAAGGCGCTGGTGTCCAGCGGCTTTGCGGTTGATGGCGGCATCCTTGCCGAAAGCCCGATGGTCGAACAAGCGCTTGCGGCCAAAGCCGTTACGCTCGCTCGTGCGCTCGCAATACCGAGCGTTGAACTTCGAGGCGGACCCGCTCCAAAAGGCTGGACTGTGGATGAAGGGACATACGCAGGATTTTCGCGACCATTGGCCAAAGACGATGACGCTGAACTCCAAGCGATCCCCCGCAAACAGCGGGCCGAAGTACGGAAGGCGCTTGGTTTTGATCTCGCCATTACAGTGGGCACGAGCGCGGCGGACCGCGATGCGCATTACAGCGTTTACGCGACCAGTGTCCGCAATTTAGGAACGCCGGTCTTTCCGCGCGCGCTGTTCGAGGCGACCCTTGATGCGTTTGGCGACGCTGCCGATATTCTTACGGTTCACCGCCACGGGCAACCCCTTGCGAGCGTGCTCAGTCTTTATCATGCAGGCGTGGTGATGCCCTATTGGGGCGGTGGCACCGCCGATGCGCGGACATGGCGCGCCAATGATTTGATGTATTATGCGTTGATGCTTCATGCGCGCGCTGAAAAGAAGTGCACAACGTTCGATTTCGGACGGTCGAAAGTGGGAACAGGACCGGCTTCGTTCAAGAAAAATTGGGGCTTTGAGGCTGCACCGCTCTCTTATGCAAAATGGGTGGCCGACGGTGCCGCTCCGCGCGAGATTAACCCCATGAGCCCGAAATATCGCTTTCAAGTTGCCGCTTGGAAAAAGCTTCCTTTGTGGTTGGCAAACGGACTCGGTCCGCTGATCGCACGAGGCCTTGGCTGATGGAAGACATTCTCTTTCTCGCTCACCGTTTTCCGTACCCGCCCGATCGGGGGGACAAGATTCGATCTTGGAACATGCTCAAGGCGCTCGGGCGGCTTGCGCCCGTTCACTGCTGTACATTGGTGGATGATCCGCGCGATCTCGATCATTTGGCTGCGGTTGAGGCTGTGTGCGCATCGGTCCACCCGGTTGCGCAAACCCGCTCAAAGCTTGCCAGCATGGCGATCAGCTTGGTCTCTGGCCAATCCGCGTCAGTGGTGGCTTGTGGAAGCGCACCGCTTCAAGCCAAGGTCGATCATATTCTCGCGACGTGTTCTATCGGTTCGATATTCGCTTTCTCGGGGCAAATGGCGCAATTTGTTCCAAGTAACCGCCGAGGTCGGCGCTTCGTCATGGATTTTGTCGATGTCGATTCGGCCAAATTTCTATCCTATGCCGATCAAGCGACGGGTATGGCCGCTGCTGCAAACGCTTTTGAAGCGCGGCGGTTGGCACGGTTCGAAAAGGCGGTTGCATTGCAAGCCGACGTCAGTCTTTTTGTTAGCGATGCTGAGGCAAAATTGTTTCGCGAAACGACCGGGATGGGTCCAGACCGGGTGCGCGCGCTAGAAAATGGGATTGATCTTGATTATTTCAATCCGCAGACGGTGTTGCCTACGGTTGATACTGGCCATGGTCCGCTCATGGTCTTTACGGGCCAGATGGATTATCGGCCCAATATCGATGCGGTGGCGCATTTTGTACGCACGTCCTTCCCAATCATCAGGTCTCATTTGCCAAACGCGCGCTTTGCCATCGTTGGGCGGGCACCAACCGAAGAGGTGCGCGCGCTTTCAGCGACGCAGGGCGTCCTCGTAACAGGGGAGGTTGCCGATACGCGGCCTTGGCTTGTCGCAGCGGATGTCGTCGTCGCGCCGCTCCTCCTTGCGCGCGGTATTCAAAACAAAATTCTCGAAGCCATGGCGATGGCAAGGCCGGTCGTGGCGTCTCCCGCGGCCGCAGAAGGCATTGACGCGACGGCTGACGATGGGCTGCATATCGCGATCGATGGGCGGACGATGGCTGAGCAAGTTCTTTCGCTCATTGCGAACCCAGAGCGGGCCGCTCAATTTGGGTCTGCCGCCCGGGCGCGCATGATCGCGCGCTACAGCTGGGACGCACAATTGGCCGGTTTGAAAGACCTTGTGACACTCAGGCCGTTAGAGAAGGCTGCGTGAGCACCGCCTTTTCGGTGGAGCCCGTGCGGCGCGTGAAGTGGAAGGAATGGATCAGCGGCGCTGGCTGGTCCGGCCACCTGGGAATGTTGATGCTTGGTTGGCTTGCCGTAATTGCGCTCTTCTTCGGTGACTTCACTGACATGGTCTCGATCTGGTGGAACGCGTCAACTTTTAATCACTGCCTGTTCATCCCTTTCATCGCTGGATGGCTTGCCTATCAGCGGCGTGACGAAGTGGTTCGATTTACGCCGCACGCTTGGTTGCCCGGCGTCATCTTTGTCGCTGGCGCTGGGTTGGTCTGGATGGTCGGAGAGGCAGCCGGCGTTGGCCAGTTTCGCCACATCGGGCTGATCTTGATGCTCCAATCAATGGTGCTCGCGCTGCTGGGACCAAATGTGACTCGGGCGCTCCTCTTTCCGCTATTCTATCTAAGTTTCATGGTGCCGGCCGGTGAAGAGCTCGTGCCCTATCTTCAAACTCTGACCGCCAAAATGTCGATGATCCTACTCGGGCTCTTTCAGGTTCCGGCCCATATAAACGGCATTTTCATAACCATCTCCAATGGCTATTTTGAAGTGGCAGAGGCATGTTCGGGCGTGAAGTTTCTTGTCGCAATGGTCGCTTACGGTGCGCTCGTTTGTAATCTTTGCTTCCGAAGCTGGAAGCGGCGGGCCCTTTTTATGGCGGCGTCGATCCTTGTCCCCATCCTGGCAAATGGAGTTCGCGCCTTTGGAACCATCTATGTTGCCCATTTGACGAGCGTGGCTTCGGCTGAAGGCTTTGACCATGTTGTCTACGGCTGGTTTTTCTTTGGTATCGTCATGGCGCTTGTCATGGCGATGGGCTGGCGCTTTTTTGATCGCGGCCCTGGCGACCGCTGGCTTGAAAACGTCGCGCCCGTTTTGGCTTTCAAGGCGAGGAGCGTGCGCCTCACGTTGGCAGCGGCTTGCGTGGCGCTTCTCTTGCCCATCGCGTGGCAGGCTGGGATCGCAGCAACTGGCCAAATCGCGATGCCCAACACAATTGCGCTTCCTGCGATCTCAAGCTGGACACGGAGCGAAGCCAGCGGCACCGCTTGGAGCCCCTCTTATTCGGGCGCTGATCACCAGCTTTTGGGTCATTACACCAATCTCGCGGGTGATCAGGTCGATCTATCAATAACGCTCTATGGTTGGCA
>JBEGTP010000344.1:0-6494 GCA_041179365.1 Pseudomonadota bacterium | reverse complement strand
GACCGCATTCTGGCGCGCACCGAGGAAAAGGGCAGCGGCGTTATTGCTCACCCGATGAAAAAGCTCGCGCGCGGCGAGGAACTTTTGCTTGGGGTTGTCGCGCGCGAAGGCGACCGCTGGTATTTGCGCGCGATCGATAAGCGCGAGCGGCGCGATACGCTCATCTCCGATCTGGGAGACGCAGGGCCGGGCGATCTTGTGCTGGCTGAAAAGACCGGGCGGCCGCCGCGCATCACCGCTAAAGTGACCGAGCGGTTGGGAGATCCCTTCGCGCCGCGTTCCTTCAGTCTGATCGCAATCCATAAATTTGATATTCCCCATGTCTTTTCGCCCGAGCAGCTTTCAGAGGCGGCGCAAGCCGCGAAGACACCGCTTGGGACGCGCGAAGATTTGCGCCATTTGCCGATTGTCGCGATTGATCCGGTGGATGCGCGCGATCATGATGATGCGGTGTGGGCATCGCCGCGCGAGGATGGCGGGTTTGATGCCATCGTCGCGATTGCCGATGTGTCATTCTATGTCCGGCCCGGCTCTCAGATTGACCGCGAAGCCCGCAAACGTGGCAACAGCGTTTACTTCCCAGACCGCGTCGTGCCGATGCTTCCTGAAGACTTGTCTGCCGATATTTGCTCACTCAAAGCCGGGGCCGACCGGGCGGCCCTTGCGTGCCATTTGGTGATTGATGCCAAGGGCAGGGTTACGGCGTGGCGCTTTTCGCGCGCGGTGATCCGGGTTGCGGCCAATATCGCTTATGAGGCTGCGCAGGCGGCGATTGACGGCGAGGCTGCACATGATTTGCGCGACGTATCCTTGCGACCCTTATGGGCGTGCTGGACGCTCCTCGCCAAGGCGCGCGCTGCGCGTGAACCGCTTGAGCTCGATCTCCCAGAACGCCGGGTCGTGCTTGATGAAAAAGGCAGCATCGTTTCGGTTGCTGCGCGCCCGAGGCTCGATGCGCACCGCTTGATCGAGGATTTTATGATTGCGGCAAACGTTGCCGCCGCCAAGGCGCTTGAAGCCAAAAAATTTCCGTGCATGTACCGCGTTCATGAACAGCCAAGCCGCGAAAAGATAATGGCGCTCAAGGAATATCTGGCGAGTTTCGACATCAGCCTTGCGCTGGGGCAGGTCATCTCCCCCAAAACTTTTAACCGCATCATCGATCAGATCGCCGGGATGGACCAAGCCCAGGTCATCATGGAGCAGATCTTGCGGTCCCAAACACAGGCTTATTATAGCCCGCAAAACGCGGGGCATTTCGGCCTCTCGCTCGGAAGCTATGGGCATTTTACATCGCCCATTCGCCGCTATGCCGATCTTCTCGTTCACCGCGCGCTTGTTGAAGCCTACGCCCTAGTGCCCGACGTGAAAGACACATCCTTGTCGCGCGACGACGTGCAAAAGATGGACGTTATCGGAGAGATAATTTCAAAGGCAGAGCGCCGCGCCATGGAGGCTGAACGCGAGACGGTTGACCGCTATGTGGCCGCCTTCCTCGCCACACGCGTCGGCGAGGTGCTTGACACGCGGATTACCGGCGTCACAAATTTCGGCTTTTTCGCGACGGTCGAAGCGCTGGGCGGCGACGGCCTTGTGCCCGTTTCAACGCTTGGGGCTGAGTATTTCAGCTTTGATGAGGCGCAGAAAACATTGACCGGAAACGAAAGCGGAGAGGCTTATCACGTCGGACAAAAGCTATCGCTGCGCTTGGTAGAAGCGAACCCGATTTCGGGCGCGCTCCGCTTTGAGTTGCCAGAGGGGGCCAATCATTTGCCGGTGCGCGGCGGACGGCCCAAAAGGCCGCCGATGGGCCAACGGGGGCGTCCCTCTAATATCCGGCACAATGGCCGCAAGGGAAAGCGGTAGCCATGGCTGTTGATTTCGGGGCGCTGGTGCGGGGTCGGCTCATCTACGAAGAAGAATGGGCCGCGCTCGACGATGTGCGTTTTGACCGCGTCGCCAGTGGCTTTAGTCAGCATTATCTCGTGACGCGTGAATCCCCGTCGCGTTTCACCTTTTCGCGCGGCGAAGGCTATTTGAAGCTCGAACGCTGGGATGCCTTTGGCTATGTAGACGGCGGCATGGTCGAGCGGTTGAGGGACGGACCCGAGCGGCCGGAGCCGCTGCGTGAGAACGTCCTGCCGTTTCAGCCGCTTTATGCCAGGCTGCGCTTTGATTTCAAAATTCACGCTGTCCTCATTTGGTGGCTCGGCGGCTTGCTGTTTGGTGCGATGGCTGTGGGCGGGGATTGGCTTTTCTGGGGCGCAGGTTTCGTGTGCGTTTACCTCGGGACCGTGCTGCTTATTCGCCGGAGCTTGAAGAAGAAGCTCAAATTATGGCTCGCGCGGAGCAGCTGGAATTAGACCAGGAAATTACGCTGGCGTGCAGTTGTGCTCGGTTTAGGGTCTAATGTGTAACGCCAAGCGTGAGGATCAATGAGGCGAAAAGCCCAAGCGCAATCACTGCAAAATTGAGCAGGGCGCAGGTCCGCCAGATCGCCCCAAAGCGCGAAGTTTGATAGCTGTGATGCACGTGCCGGTACATGTGGAGCGGGGGCACGATGATGAGGAGGCAAAGCGTTACCACAAACGCAAAGCTGCCTTCGGTTGAGAGCGTCAAGATGAGGCTCCCGATCGCCCCCAGCGCCATCATGAAGCAAAGCGAATAGGTGATGAAAACGGCGTGATCAAAAAGCTTGAACTCGCGCCGCCAGAAAAAAAGCAGCCAGACAAAGGGCACCGAAATGGGGATGAGCGCCCAAGAATATTTATAGGCGTTGGACTGGATTTTATAGATTAGCAGCTGAGGGTTTTCGACGGCGTGCTCTGTAGCTTTGTTGAGCGCGTCTATGCCAAACATGCTGAATTGCGTGTTCCCGGACTTCTCCTTCGTCAAGGCGTCCGCTTCTGTTTCTGCCAAATTCAACGCGCGCCGCGCGCTTGCGATTTCAGCCTCGAGTGCCGCCGTTTGCGTCCCGCCGCGCGCGGCCGCTTGTTGCTCAGAAACCAGTGCCGCGATCTTTGCTTCGGCTGCGTGTTTTTGAAGTGCGCGCTTTTGCTCCGTGATCGCGCGCTGCCTGATTTCGGGAGCGGTCTTTTGATCAAACACGTTCAATGCCGCGCGGCTGCGCTTAATTTGCGCGTCGAGTCCGCCCACATTGTCCCCGTTACTTGCCGCTTCTTTCCGTTCGTTTTCAAGGTCTTTGATGTCGGCGACCATCTCGGCGCGGTCTTCAACAAGAGACTTGGCGGCGTCCGCTGCGGTCTCCGCCTTGCCAGAACTGAGACCCTCCGTGCTGGGCACAACCGCATTAAAAACGCTGAAGGTCAGGAAAACGAAAAAAAGAAACAAAGCGATTGGTGACACGAATTTAGCGCGCTCTCCGTGCACATAGCGCCGCGTTAGCGCGCCAGGGTGCCAGACAAGCAGCGGCAAGGTGCGCCAAATCTTGCCATCAAAATGGAGGACACTGTGGAGGATATCATGGCCAAAGGCGGAAAGCGTGCGGTGGAGTGTCGCCTTTTGCCCGCAGTGATGGCAGTGGTTTCCGATCATCATCGTCTGGCAATTACGACACGCCCCGCCCTGAGACGCGCGGCCTTCGCCGGCCTCAGGCTCCACCGCGCGGGCGAGGAGGGAGCCAGTGGCAATGTCAGCTGCAGCGGAGAAGGCTTCGGTCATGTCGCCTCAGATATTGCACGACAGGCAGGGATTGTGAACAGTTTTTGCGTTTTGCACGCTGGTTTGCTAACCGCGCGAACTATGAACGTAGTGACGATAGATCCAACCCAGTTGATCCGCGATATGGCGACCCGCGCGCGGGCAGCGGCGCGCATTTTGGCGCGGACGTCATCACCGGCAAAGGCGCAAGCCCTGATTGCTGCCGCGCAGGCGATCCGTGACGATGCTGCGGCTATTTTGGCAGCGAATGCTGAGGATGTGGCCGCAGGGCAGGCGGCGCAGTTGAGCCCGGCGATGATTGACCGCTTGCTCGTTGATGCCGACCGCCTTGAATCGATTGCCGCCGGCGTGGAGGCGGTTGCCAATCTGCGCGATCCAGCCGGGACGATCATCGAAGAAATCTTCCGGCCAAACGGATTGAAGCTCTCGCGTGTCCGCGTACCGCTGGGGGTCATTGGGATTATTTATGAAAGCCGCCCCAATGTAACGGCGGATGCGGGGGCCTTGTGCCTCAAATCGGGTAATGCCGTCATTTTGCGCGGCGGCTCGGAGGCGCGCGCGACGAGTGCGGCGATCCATGCCGCGATGGTGCGCGGCGTCGTTGCCAAAGGCCTGCCTGCCGATGCGATCCAGCTCGTGCCGATTGCAGACCGCGACGCGGTGGGCGCAATGCTCGCGGCGCAAGGGTTGATCGACATTATCGTGCCGCGCGGCGGGAAAACCTTGGTCGCGCGGGTTCAGGCTGACGCGCGTGTTCCCGTGCTCGCGCATCTTGACGGCGTATGCCATACTTATGTTGATAAGGGTGCCGACCTTTCAAAGGCCTGCGACATCGTCATCAATGCCAAAATGCGGCGCACCGGTATTTGTGGGGCGATGGAAACCCTGCTCATAGATCGCGCCTTCCCGCATCCAGGCTCAGTGATCAATGCGCTGGCAAATCAAGGCTGCGAACTGCGGGGGTCGCCCGAGGTGATGGCGCTGGATCCGCGCGTTCTGGCAGCGGATGAGAGTGATTGGGGCGCTGAATATCTCGATAAAATTTGCGCCGTCGCGTTGGTAGATGGCGTCGCGGGCGCAGCCGCCCATATTGAGCGCTATGGTTCAGCGCATACCGAGGCGATTGTGACCGAAGATCTTGAAACGGCTGAGGCTTTTATCAGCGCGGTTGATTCGGCGATTGTCATGCACAATGCCTCAACCCAATTTGCCGATGGTGGTGAGTTTGGCCTCGGCGCAGAGATTGGCATTGCAACGGGCCGGTTGCACGCGCGCGGCCCTGTCGCGCTCGAAGGGCTGACGACCTATAAATGGGTTGTGCGCGGCAATGGGCAAGTGCGCCCCTGATTACGACCTGCCTTCTTGGCGGCTCCTTTAATCCCGCACACACAGGTCACCGCCGGGTGAGCCTTGAAGCGATGGCTGCACTCGGTGCTGATGAAGTCTGGTGGCTGGTGAGCCCCGGGAACCCGCTCAAGGCGGGCGCAATTGATATGGCACCGCTCTCCGCAAGGGTCCGCTCAGCGCAAAAAGCCGCGCGCCGATCCCCTATTCGCGTGACCGCGATCGAGCGGGAATTAAAGACACGGTACACGGTCGATACGCTCACCGCGCTGGTGCGCCGTTACCCCAACCGCCGCTTCATCTGGCTTATGGGGGGGGATAATCTGGGCCAGTTTCACCGCTGGCGCGCGTGGCGGCGGATCGCGCGGCTAATGCCGATTGCAGTTATTGCGAGACCGGGCTATACAAGCGCTGCTCATGCGAACCGCGCTATGGGCTGGCTGCGGGAGTTTGTTCACCCCGCGCGCCATGCCAAACATTGGACAGGTTGGAGACCGCCGGCGCTCGTGCAGTTGCGCTTTCGCCCCGATAAGACCTCCGCCACGGCGCTTCGCCGCGCTCATCCCGATTGGCAAACGCAGTTTGTGAACCGCCCGGTTCGCGATGGCGTCACGCGCCGATTGATAGATTAGGATCCATTCTCTTGCCACCTGCTGTTAAGCGCCGTGCCACCAAAGCCATAGTCGCTCCTGAAGAGTCAGTCGAAGCGCTGCATGCGCTGATCCTGCAATCGCTCGACGATGATCAGGCGGTGGAAACGGTGACGATCCCGCTCGCGGGCAAATCAACCATTGCTGATCACATGGTCATCACGAGTGGCCGTTCGACGCGTCAGGTTGCCTCAATGGCGCAAAAACTTGTGCAGAAGATCAAGGCCGAACGCGGCCTGAGCCCGCGTATTGAGGGTTTGGCGACGGCAGACTGGGTGCTCATTGATGCTGGCGATGTCATCGTCCACCTCTTTCGCCCCGAAGTCCGCAGCTTTTATAATCTTGAACGGATGTGGGCCTTTGGCGACGCGCCGGGTGCCCTTGATCCGTTTTGAAACTCCATGTGATCGCGCGCGGCAAAATGGGCCGTTGCGCTGAGGCAGAGTTGATTGCGCGCTACGCCAAACGGATTGGCACCGCACTCCAGATAACCGAGCTGCCCGAAAGCGGCGGCAAGGCTCCGCTGCCATCGGGGCTCACAAAAACGGTCGCGCTTGATGAAGGCGGCGATCAACTAAGCTCGGTCGCCTTCGCCGCCCTGCTCTCCGCGTGGGGCGATGGTGGCGTGCGCGAAGTGCGCTTTCTGATCGGCGCAGCAGACGGGCTGACACCCGAAGAACGCGCCGCAGCGGATTGCACCCTCTCATTCGGCAAAACCACATGGCCCCACATGCTGGCCCGCGCTATGCTCATCGAACAACTCTACCGCGCCACCAGCATTATGGCGGGGCATCCCTACCACAGGGAGGGGTAGGGGAG
>JBEGTP010000343.1:0-9005 GCA_041179365.1 Pseudomonadota bacterium | reverse complement strand
CATTGATCATGCGCGCCTGCGCAAAAAGTAAAGCTTCGCCGCCCACCGGGCCGATCAGTTGCAAACCAATCGGCAATCCTTCCGCATCGAGCCCGACAGGCAGGCTGATCGCAGGAAGCCCCGCTATATTCGCCAGGGCCGTAAAGGCACATTGATGCGGCGGCACGGTCCCGGAATGAGCGAACGCGACATTGGGTGTAGTCGGCGTAATCAGAATGCCGTTGTTGCCAATGGCATCGCGCAGCATCGAACCGACGGCCGCCATCAAATAAGTGTCTTCCGCATCTTCTTCTAAGCTGCGATCAAGACCATCGCCGATCCGCTGGCTAAGCCTTTCCGACATTTGGCCACAGCGCTCTTCGCCAAGGGCAACTAAGTGTGGCACAAGATCTTTGATCGTGACCGCGATTGCGCCTTCGCCGATCCGCGATGCTGCGCTTGGCAGGCCGCAATACTCCTCGATTGGCGGGATTTCACTCAAGACCATTTGAAATTGCGCCTTCACCGATGTCGCGCAGTCTACGCCACCCGAATTACCGAGGCCCAAAATGCGCGCGCGCCGCATCGCGGTCGCCAAATCGATGGGAAAGAGGACATGCGACGCCAAAACTAAATCGTCCATGGATCGTGCAATCGGGCCGATCGTGTCGAAACGCTCTGCAAGGGGGATGAGGCCGTCGCTCGACCCTTTGCCGAAGCTCGGCTTCAATCCAAAAACCCCGCAATAGGATGCCGGAATGCGAATGGACCCTAAAGTGTCTGAACCCAGCGCGAGCACACACAGGCCGGCCGCCACTGCCGCAGCACTCCCGCCAGACGATCCTCCGGGGGTAAAACCGGCGCGGTGCGGGTTGACGCATTGTCCGAAAAACGGGTTGTCAGTCGTGGCTCCAAGCGCGGCCTCGTCCATATTGAGCGTGCCAAGAATGATGGCGCCCGCCTCTCGGAGGCGCGCGACAAGCTCTGCATCTGCCTGAGCGCGAATGCCCTCACGGGCGGCCATACCGGCATCATGGGATAGGCCCGCAACCGCGATATTCGCTTTTATACCAACGGGAATAGCTTCGAGCGGACGCTGCTCACCCGAAGCGAAGCGCGCATCGCTCTCAAGGGCCGCCCGCAGTGCGCCGTCTGTGTCAATTTCCACAAAGGCCTTTAGCTGAGGATTAAGCTTTGATATCCGCGCGAGACAAGATCGAATGACGGCGCTTGGCGTCGTTTCCTCGCGGCCGTAGAGACCGTGAAGCTCGGCAATGCCGCAACGATGCCACTCCATGTGCGTCCCCTGAAAATCCCGCGGTAAGACCTGCCTTCTATACGCATTCGACGATTGCACAATACATACAAGGGTCGCGATCCGTGAGATCGCTCAGTCTGTAAAGCGCGCGGTGTTCGCGTGATCAGTCCGCTTCAGGCGTGAGAGGCGCGCACGTCGCGGTGGCGATGACAGATTTGACGCCGCCCTGCTCGGTCCAGAGATCCGCGCCGTTTTCCGCCGCGTTCCCGCAAATGTGAAGCGCCCCACCGTCGAACGCAGGCGATTGCGCGCGAAAGCTGAAGCCCGTCAAAGGGGCCGTTAGGCGGCGCTCCGCAAGCGCGGCCAAAAGTGTCGCTTGAAGCGGGCCGTGGACGACGAGTGCAGGATAGGCCTCCTCCTCCAACGCGTAGGGCCGGTCATAATGAATGCGGTGTCCGTTCATGGTCAGCGCTGAATAGCGAAAGAGGAGGACGGTATCGGGCATGATCGCGCGCTGCCACAGCGCGGGAGACGGCGCTCCATCGCCAGCAAATTGGGCCACGCTCCCTGTCGCAGCGGGTTCGCGGTAGACGAGATCCTGCTCCTCAATCACAGCCGTTCCTAGCGTTCCAGACAGTTCATGCCTTAGAGTGACAAAGACCAGCGGCCCACTTTTTCCGGTCTTGGCGCTCACATTCAAGACTGTCGATGTGCGCGTGACGACGTCTCCGATCAACAGCGGCTGATGAAAAACGAGCCGCCCACCAGCCCACATGCGGCGCGGCAGCGGAATTGGCGGCAAAAATCCCCCCTTAGCCGGGTGGCCATCAAGCCCGAGGCCCTCCGGCGGCTGGACCGTCCAGAAATAAAGCCAATGGTGCAAGGCTGGGAGCGGATCGCCAATCGTCAAGCCTCCCGCGTCTCCAAGCGCCCGACTCAAAGCGTTTGTCCGCTCCGGATCGAGTCGCTCCGAAACCACTTCGGTACGGCCAATCCACGCTGAGAAATCATCGGTCATTTTGGGTCGATCATTGGGCGTCGTCATCTTAGAATCCACGCTTGGCAATAGCATGTGCCGCCTGTTCCAAACCTTCACGAAAGGCAGGATGCGCGATCGATACCAAGCGCCGTGCCCGTTCGGCGAGAGTTTGGCCCTTTAACTGTGCAGCGCCAAATTCAGTCACGATGATATCGACTTCACTGCGCGCGGTCGTCACCGGGCCGGCCAAACTTGCGGTGATGCGGCTGATCGTCCCGCCCTTAGCGGTTGAAGGAAGGGCTATAATCGAATGGCCATTGGGGGCACGGCTGCCACCCCGTACGAAATCAACTTGGCCGCCGGTTCCGCCCACATAGGTGTTCCCGCTCTGCTCGGCATTCACTTGCCCGCTTAAATCCACCTCTAGCGCAGAATTCAGCGTGACGAGGTTTGGAATGCGGATCAAAACCGATTCACCGTGCGTATAGGTCTGGTCGCGCATCCCGATAAGCGGGTTACGATGCGCGAAATCATAGAGCTTCCGTGTGCCAAGGAGCGCGCCAGTGATCGAAATGCCCTGATCGAACGGCTTGGTTGCATTGGTGACGACCCCGGATTGAACGAGATCGACAAGCGCATCACCCACCATACCAGAATGAACGCCCAAATCTCGGCGGTCGCGCAGCAAGCTCAAGATCGCTTCTGGCACCGCGCCAACGCCGACTTGCAGCACCGCATGATCGCTAATGAATTCCGACGCGAAGCGCGCGATTGCGCGGTCCGTTTCACCTATCTGAGGCGCAGAAACCTCAATCGGCGGGCGCGAAACGGGCACCATAAAGTCTATCTGGGCGGCTGAAAGCACCGCATCGCCCATTGAATATGGTACCTGCTCATTGACCTCAGCGACGATGATGCGGGCCTTGGCGACTGCCGCCCTTACATAGTCGCTCGCCAATCCAAAACTGTGATTGCCCTCTTGGTCTGCCGGACTCACCTGCACAAATGCGACGTCGCAGCCGATCAGTCCCGCCTCAATCATGCTGCCAATCTGGCCGACGTGACAGGGGATGATATTGAGTAAACCTGCCGCCGCGACCGCGCGTAAATTTCCAACTGTCCCCATGCTATAAAGCGTGAACGCCGCGCCTGCTTTCGCATCGACAAGGCCTGAAAAGCTGCTGGCGGTAAAAGCCGATATAGACCCAATTTGTGGCGCTTGATCGATGAGCGCTTCGACCAGGCATGACGGTTCGGCGCACCCCTGCCCCCAAACGACATGGTCGCCCGGTTTCAAAAACTGCTTAAGGTCGATAGCATCGGGGTTTAGAGCAATTGTCATTTTAATCCGGCTTCTGTGTCTTGGATGAGAGGCCCAATTCGGCCAGCACCTCGTCCGTGTGTTCGCCAAGTGTCGGCGCAGGTCCTGAAACGTGACCGGGTGTTTGAGAAAAGCGCGCCGCCACGCCGGGGAAGCGGACAGGACCATGCTGCGTTTCGACCGTTTGAAAAAAGTCGACAGCGTTTAAATGGTCGTTTTCAAAGAGCATGGCGGGCGTGTTGAGGGGTGCTGCTGGAATGTCGAGCGCCCCAAACAGCGCGAGCCACTCTTGGGTCGTCCGTTCGAGGAACGTGGCCCCGAGCAATGCGTAGACTTCATCCACGTGCGCTGCCCTTTTCTCAAGGGTCGCATAATTCGGGTTGTCGCCGTAGCCCGGCTTTACCGCCGCAACAAATTTGCTCCATTGCTTATCATTATAGACCATTGCGGCCATATAACCATCGCGCGTTTGATACGGCTTGCGGTTTGGCGATACGGCGCGTTGATAATAGGCAGGCGTCGTTGGCGGCGTAAAGATTGCGCCGTTGGCGTGCTCAGTGAGCATGAACGCCGACATCGCTTCAAACATGCCGACCTCAACCTCTTGGCCTTCGCCTGTCCGCTCGCGGTGAAACAAGGCAAGCAATGTCGCATAAAGTGCGGTCATTCCAGAGACTTTGTCGGCAATAATTGTCGCGGCAAAACCCGGCTCTCCGGTCATCATCGATTGCATCGCAGCGATTCCGCATTCGGCCTGGATGATGTCATCATAGGCCGTCAGATCACGGCTGGGGCCGTCTCGTCCATATCCGTAGCAATTGGTGTAGACGATGTCGGGCTTGATCGCAGACACTTCGGCATAGCTAAACCCGAGACTGTTAATGGCTTTGCCGCGAAAAGAGTGGATAAAAACATCTGCCGTCTCGATGATCTTGCGCAGCTTATTCTTGCCGTCGTCTGTTTTAAGATCAAGGACCACGCTGCGCTTGCCGCGATTGGTATTGACAAACACACCACTCATCCCGGGCTCTGGGCCGACAGAAATATAGCGCGTTGTATCGCCGGATGGAATTTCGATCTTGATGATGTCTGCGCCCATATCGGCCATCACTTGTGTCGCAACGGGTCCCATCACCATCGCCGTGAGATCGACCACGCGAATCCCTTTAAGCGGCCCTTGTCTGTTTATCGCCACAGATATGCCCCGCGTGATCGCGGCGTTGCGCAAAGCTTTGCCATGGCATTGTCCCATCAAGGATTTCGAATGGAAGTGCTGATAACACCGACGCTGCGCCCGTCAAAGTCAATTGCCTCTCAAGGCATAATGGGGCCGTATTGAGCAGTATGACGCCGCAAAGCCTGCGCCGCTTAACGGCGGTAGGGTGGCAGATTGGCGTGCTTAAGAAGAAATTGGCGCGCTCGGAGCGATTCGAACGCCCGGCCCTCAGATTCGTAGTCTGATGCTCTATCCAGCTGAGCTACGAGCGCGCACTGGGGCCGACTAGGCGGGATTTCTGCCGAATGCAAGCCCGTTGCTGCGCACGGCATAAGCTTTTATGAGCAAGGCCATGAAATCCTTGCCCATTGTCCTATCGCTCTTCTTGCTTCTGCCTGCCTGCGCCGATCACGGCCTGGGCACGCCGTCCTTAAGGCCCCGCGCCGCAGAGCAAAATCCCATAGCTGCGCTCACAGAACCTCCCGTTTCAGCCGAGGCGAAGGGTCCAGCGGATCCCGCTCGACAGGCCCGAATTGCGGAAATTCGATCCTCGGCCTTTGCTGCGAACCCCGCCTTTCGCCTTGAAGCCGACGCCGCTTGGCCTGTCGTTCGGCGCGCTGCGGGCGCTGCGCGTGGTTCTGAGCCTTGGGTTGCGGCGCAAATGGCGATTAGTCGGACCGAATCAGCGCGCGCGCCGGTCAAAAAAGCCCTCACGGCGCTCGATGATCAGCTACGGCTGATTCTCTTCGGGCCACCATCTGACGATGATCAGTCCGTGATAATTGCGCTCCGCGACGTCGAGGGGCTCGATGCAGCGCAATCGCGCGAGATCAATGATATGCTGGGGCTTATTGCCCGTTAGCAGCCTTGTGAAGGCTGGCGTTATGGACATAGTGCGCGACGCCAATCCTATTCATGTTGATCGCAGACTCCTCTAAGGCGCGCATAAACCGCGCAGGGCGTCCGCCCCAAAGCTGACCGCTTTCAATGCGTTTGCCCGGCGTCAACATAGCGCCCGCCGCCAGCATAGAATTCTCTTCAAGCACACACCCGTCCATGACGATGGAGCCCAGACCGACAAGCGCATTTGTGCGGATCGTACAGCCGTGGAGCATCGCCATATGCCCGATAAGGGCATCGGGCTCGATGATTGTCGGAGAACCTTTCATGCCGCCCTTATCCGAATCGCAGTGGATGACGGTGCCATCTTGAACATTTGAACGCGCGCCAATGCGGATCGCGTTAACGTCTCCGCGCAGCACACAATTATACCAAATGCTCGCGCCTGCTCCAATCTCAACATCGCCAATAAGGCGACACCCTGGCGCGACAAAGGCACTTGGATCGATGCGCGGCGTATGCCCGTTCAGAGTGATGATGCTGACGCCATCCATTTTACGCTCCCAGCAATCGCGCGGCGTGCGCCGCATGGTACGTCAGCACGCCCGAACATCCAGCCCGCTTAAACGCCAGAAGCGTCTCGAGAACCAGCTTGTCGCGGTCTCCCGCCCCGGCGGCAACAGCGGCTTCGATCATCGCGTATTCGCCAGACACTTGATAGGCGAATACGGGCACTTTGAACTGCTCTTTCACGCGGCGGACAATATCAAGATACGGCAGACCCGGCTTGACCATCACGCTATCGGCCCCTTCGGCTAGATCCATCGCCACTTCGCGCAGCGCCTCTTCGGCATTCGCAGGGTCCATCTGATACGACTTTTTATCGCCTTTCAGCAGGCCCGATGCGCCCACGGCATCGCGGAACGGCCCGTAAAAGGCGCTCGCGTATTTTGCGGCGTAAGACATGATTTGGACATTCGGAAAATGCTCATGTTCAAGCACAGAGCGGATCGTACCAATGCGACCATCCATCATATCAGAAGGTGCGATCACATCAGCGCCTGCCTTGGCCTGATTGAGCGCTTGTTTGACGAGTACGGCGCTTGTCGCGTCGTTCAGCACATAGCCCTTGTCATCAACAAGACCGTCATGCCCGTGCGCGGTATAGGGATCGAGCGCAACATCGGTCAGCACGCCGATCTCATCCCCCAGCGCATCCTTGATTGCCCGCGTGGCGCGACACATCAGATTATCGGGGTTGAGTGCTTCCTTGCCATCATCGGTCCGCAATGCGGGCGGCGTATTGGGAAAGAGCGCAACACACGGGATGCCAAGGCCCCGTGCCTCCTTTGCCCGATCAACAATCTGCGCAACGGACCAGCGTGATACGCCAGGAAGCGCGGCAATCGGTTCTTCGCTATCCCCCGCGCTGATGAACAGCGGCCATATAAGGTCGGCCGGCGTCAGCACCGTTTCGGCGCAGAGCGCGCGGCTCCATGCGGTAGAGCGAGAGCGCCGAAGGCGCGTAGCGGGGAAGGAAGCCTGTGTCATTGCACCACCCTATCGTCTTGAGCGCCCGTTGCAATCGCGGGGGCTCTATTCATCACGCTCAACTTGCGCCAGCTCCCGTGCCAATAATAGGCCAATGTCAGCAGAAATGACGTGATACCCGCTGCAATCATCGCCCACCAGATCGCATCGGCGCCGTAGGTTTTATGCAGCCCAAAGCCGATGCTAAAGCGCACCACCACCGATGACAGGATGAGCGAGACGAGCGGCACCATCACGGCCCCGTTTGCGCGAACAAGAAAGGTCAGCACCATCGATATTCCCATGAAAATATAGCTCCAGCCCACCACTTTGTTGACATGGATCGCAATGGGGATCGCCGCACTTTCGGCGGGAAGAAACAGCCCGAGCAGCGGCCTTGCAAACAGCGTGATCGCGCCAACCAAAACGCCCGTCATCATCACATTGATCGCCGAGCCAGCCAAGGCCACTTTGTTAATGCGATCCCATTTTCCCGCGCCGATATTTTGCGCCGCCATCGCGCTGACGGCGCTCCCAACAGCAACCGCAGGCATTTGCACAAAGCCCCAAAGCTGGTTGAGCACACCAAAGGCCGCCGTTGTATCCACCCCTTCGCGGTTGATTAAACCGATCATCACCAAGGCAGAACCAGACATGATAATCATCGACAGCCCCATCGGCAGCCCCATCTTCATAATCGGTTTGATGAAGGCCGGGTTTGGCCGCAGCCACCCAAGTTCCTCGCCGCGCAAGCGGATCGTTAAATCGCGCCGGTAAATCTGGGTGATGAGCAGGCCGACGCTGAATATACCCGCGACCAGCGTTGCAAGGGCTGATCCGGCAATCCCCATCGCGGGCACCGGCCCCCAACCGAGAATGAAAAGGGGATTGAGAACAATATCGAGCGCGATATTCAGAATAGAATTCCACATCGGCGTCACCGCATCCCCCACCCCGCGCAGCGACGATGACAGCAAAATCATCAGGAAGGAAAACGGCATGCCAAGGAAAATCACCCGCAAATAGGCAAGAGCGAGCGGATAGGCAGGCTTGGGCGTTGCCAGCAAATGGAGCAATTCAGGCGCGAACAACCAGCCAGAAACCGCAACGACAAGGCCTGCAAGGCCAAACAGGCCAACCGCCGTGCCGAGCACACGCCGCACACCCTCAATATCGCGACGGCCCATATTCTGGCCGATCAAAATCGTCGTCGCCATCGAAAAGCCAAACAGCGTCGAGAACATCAGGAACATCACCATGCCCGCATTCGATGTTGCCGCCAGCGCCTCTTCGCCCAGAAACTTCCCCACCCAAATCGCGTTGATCGATCCATTGATCGATTGGAGAATGTTGACGCCGAGCGACGGTAAAGCAAAGAGAAACAACGTCTTGGCAACCGGGCCTGTCGTGAGGTCTCGCTGATGCGCGGGTGCTGCCACTAGCCGAGACGCGCCAGAGCCGCTTGCAAGCGTTCCGCCTCGGCGGCCTTTTCGCCGTGATCCGCCCGCGCCTTTTCAACGGCCTCGGGCTTGGCTTTCTCAACAAAAGCGGGGTTGCCCAAACGCCCTGCAAGCGCGTCGCGCTCCTTTGAAACGGCGGCGATGGCGGCGGTGAGGCGCGCGCGCTCGATTGCGGGATCCACCGTCGATTCGTAAGCCAGCGTATAGGTCGCCTCACCGACGACAATTTGAATGCCCTCACCGATGTTGCCCACATCCCAAGCGCCAATCCGGGCAATCTTAGCAATGGCCGCGCCGTGTTTTTCGATGCACGCGCGTGTCTCCGGCGATGCGTCGGTGACGAAGACCGAAAGTTTTGAGGCTGGCGGAATTTGATTATCCGCCCGCGCGCTGCGGATCGCGTCGATCACATTGACGACCCA
>JBEGTP010000342.1:0-5894 GCA_041179365.1 Pseudomonadota bacterium | reverse complement strand
ACGAACAAATATTGGTGATCGGCAACACCGCGATTAAACGTAGGCAAGCTCGCCACGCCGCCCAGTACAAAGCCGTCACGCTCCAGATCAACGCCGACGCTGTTTTCAGCGAGCGAGCGGTCAGTGAGCGCAGCGACCCGCTCTGGTCGTGTTTGCCCAGCAGGAACAAGCACGGCGCGTCGCCCGTCATGCTCAAGCGAAAAGCCTATGTCGGGCCTCGCCATCGCGAGGCGCTTAACAACATCAACGCACGCGGCAAACTCGCTTCGCGTTGTCCTGAGAAATTTGCGGCGCGCGGGCAATTTCGAAAAAAGACTTTCTACCCGAACGCGCGTTCCGGGTGGCAACGCTGCGGGGCCGGTCGCGGCAAGAACGCCATTATCAACGACCAAGCACCACCCATCTTCCCCGCGCACACGGCTTTCGAGCGAAAGGCAAGAAACACTGGCAATGGAGGGCAAGGCCTCTCCCCGAAAGCCCATCGTGGCGACGGCCTCAATCGCATCGTCAGGCAGCTTCGACGTCGCATGTCGCTCGAGCGCTAGCGCCATCTCATCCGGCTTCATCCCGTGTCCGTCGTCGGTGACCTCGACCAAGTCGATGCCGCCTGCTGCAAGCCGGATCTCGATCCGTGTCGCGCAGGCGTCAATCGCGTTTTCAACCAATTCCTTCAACGCACTGGCGGGCCGTTCAACCACTTCACCGGCGGCGATACGATTGATGAGATGTTCTGGCAGGCGGCGTATTGACATGGACGCTGCTCTAGCCCAAGCGGCGGCATTCTGCGAGCCGATAAAAGATGGGAATCGCCGCTGGTTTTCAGCGCAAATCTTGGTTAAGCGGATCAGACGGTTTCGCTATGAACATCTCCCGATGGTCTAGCCTCTATTCAGGACGAATAACACATGTGGTTTTCCCGCTTTTTTCGGATGATGTCACAAGACATGGCGATTGACCTCGGCACAGCAAACACGATTGTGTATGTGCGCGGGCGAGGGATCGTTCTCAACGAGCCTTCTGTTGTGGCTATTGAGACGATCAACGGGATCAAGAAGGTCAAAGCCGTTGGTGATGATGCCAAGCTGATGATGGGCAAAACGCCCGGTAACATTGAGGCCATCCGTCCCCTTCGCGATGGTGTGATCGCCGATATTGAAGTCGCTGAGCACATGATCAAGCACTTCATCCATAAGGTGCACGGTACGCGTAACTTCTTGCGCTTTCCTGAAATCGTCATCTGTGTGCCGTCAGGGTCAACGTCGGTTGAGCGTCGCGCCATTCGCGATGCGGCCTCGAACGCGGGTGCCAGCCAAGTCCATCTCATTTTGGAACCAATGGCCGCAGCGATTGGCGCAGACATGCCTGTTACCGAGCCCATCGGATCGATGGTTGTGGATATTGGCGGCGGCACGACGGAAGTGGCCGTCCTCTCGCTCCGTGGGTTGGCCTATACCACGTCGGTGCGGGTTGGCGGAGACAAGATGGACGAAGCAATTGTTTCTTACGTGCGCCGCAATCACAATTTGCTGATCGGCGAAGCCACGGCGGAGCGCATCAAGAAAGAAGTGGGTGTCGCGCGCGCGCCCGCAGATGGCATTGGTGAGACAATTCATATCAAGGGCCGCGATCTTGTGAACGGCGTGCCCAAAGAAATCTCGATCAACCAAGGTCAGATCGCGGAAGCATTATCAGAGCCGGTCGGCACAATCGTTGAAGGTGTCCGCATTGCGCTTGAGAATACAGCCCCCGAGCTTGCCGCTGATATTGTCGATCAGGGTATCGTTTTAACCGGTGGCGGTGCGTTGCTTCGTAAGCTTGACGAAGTCCTGCGCGATGAAACAGGCTTGCCTGTGACAGTTGCCGATGATCCGCTGACCTGCGTCGCGATGGGTACGGGCCGCGCGCTGGAAGATCCTATCTTCCGGGGCGTTCTCCTGACCGCCTAACGAGGGGAACGCCGCCATGGCGCCGCCATCACCTCGGCGCTCCGGTTTTTCTCGCCGGGCCCAATATGGTATCTTCGCGACCTATGTCATCGCAGTGATTGGTGCGATCTTTGCCTTGTTGCTCGCGCTCACGGAGCGCCTAGACCCAAAGGGACATGCAGCGCTTCAGCTGGTGGTTTCTGATCTGACGGCACCCCTTTCTCAATTGGGCCGCTCGGTTACGTCGGGCCTAGGCGGGGTTGGCGAGACCATTGGTGCCTATTTCAATGCGGCATCCAAAAATAAAGCGATGGAAGCTGAGCTTAGAGCGTCGCGGGTGAAGCTAGTACAGGGCCAAGCTGATGCCATGGAGGTCAAGCGCCTCAAACAATTGCTCGCGGTTCGCGACGTGGCCACCCAACCCATCATCGCGGCCCGACTTGTTTCTTCATCCTCATCGAGTAGCCGTCGGTATGCGACACTGGCTGCCGGGCGAAACGCGGGCGTTGTCGAGGGGCAAGTGGTGCGCAGTGTTGACGGCCTCATCGGCAGTGTGATCCAAGCGGGTCAAATCTCAGCGCGCGTGCGGATGATCATCGATGGCAAAAGCATCATTCCTGTTAAGCGCGCTTCAGACAATACGCCGGCTCAAATTATTGGTTTGGGTGACGGCCGATTGGAAGTCCGTGGTCTAGCGGCGGGCCAGAGCCCCTTTAAGCCCGGCGACGTTTTCATAACCTCCGGAGCGGGAGGCGTTTATCGCCCCGGCATACCCGTGGCTGTCGTGACCCAACGAACCCAGAGCCGAACCTTTGCACGCCCGGCGGCTGATCCAACTTCATTTGACTATGCACTGGTCGAAGCCCCTTTTGTGGCACCGCCTCCTCTGCCTCAGGCGGAGCAAGATGCCGAAGCAGCAGACAAAGCTGTCTCGTCTCAATAATGGCACGTGGATACCGCCCTCGGCTAGAACGCGAGCCGGTCTCCGCGCTCATGCTCGGCGTGCCACTCATCTCAGTTATGTTGGGTTCAGTCATGACGCTGCTGCCTTTTATCGCAACCGCGCCTATCTTGCCTCCCCTCGGACTCATCATGCTGCTCGCGTGGCGATTTTTAGTTAGGGACCTTTGGCCGGCGTGGATCGGCCTTCCGCTCGGCCTGTTCGATGATCTGTTGAGTGGACAACCGCTCGGTTCGGCCGCATTTATTTGGACCATATTGCTGCTTATCATAGAGGTTTTTGATCGAAGGATGATGTGGCGAGACTTCACGCAGGACTGGATAATTGGCGGGACTTTGATTGCGACTGCGCTCTTTTTAGGGCTTGGTTTTGCAAGCCTTGATGGGGGGGGCGCCAATCCCTTGCTGCTCGTGCCACAGATTGTAATCTCCGGCCTTTGCCTTCCCCTCGCCTTGCGGATTTGCGCTGTGCTTGATCGCTTGCGGTGGCGACTATGAAGCGAAATCGCCCGGTTAAGATTGTCACTGAGGCGCAGCAGCAATTCACCTTTTCCCGACGTGCCTTCTTTTTAGGCGGTATTCAGCTCGGGCTTGGCGGTTTACTCGCGACCCGGTTGGGCTGGATTTCAATCGTTCAGAATGAGAAATACTCGCTCAAAGCGGAAGGAAACCGGGTCAACCTAACGCTTACACTCCCGCGTCGCGGTTGGCTTGTTGATCGCAATGGTCTGCCGCTAGCGCTTAACAAAACTGCCTTTCGCGTCGATCTCATTCCCGATCGGCTGACCGACAAAGATAGGGTACTCGGCGAACTTAAGCAGGTCATGCACCTGACGGATGCGGACATATTGCGCATTCGCGCAGACCTCCAAAAAGCAGCTGGGTTTCAACCGGTTATTGTTGCCGAGAATGTCCCATATGACACCTATGCCGCAGTCAGCATTCGCTCGCCAGATATGCCAGGTGTCTCACCGACAGATTCGTTCACGCGCTACTATCCAGAGGGGCCCTCAGTCGCGCATCTCGTAGGCTATGTTGGCGCTGCGACCGCAAAGCAATATGAACAGACCAAAGATCCACTGCTGATCGCTCCCGGGTTTAAGATTGGCAAGGATGGCATTGAGCGCGTTCTCGATGACAAACTCAGAGGTGTTCCCGGCGCCAAGAGAACCGAAGTTAAAGCCAGCGGAAAGCTTGTTCGCGAGCTTGAAAGCAAAGAAGACATTCCCGGTCAAACGGTCAAACTGACGATTGACGCGGGCCTCCAAGCCTATGCCTCGAGGCGCATTGGTTTAGAATCCGGCTCGGCCATTATAATCGATTGTGAAACGGGCGGGCTTCTCGCCTTAAGCTCAATGCCCGCTTATGATCCAAACGGATTTACGGACGGAATTGGTCATCTGGAATGGCAGATGATGCAAGAAGATGAGCGAAAGCCCATGCTCAACAAGGCAATGCAGGGCCTTTACCCGCCAGGCTCAACCGTCAAGCCAATCGCGGCGCTCGCGATCCAAATGGCGGGGCAAGATCCTGATGAAACCGTTTTTTGCAACGGTGGCTACACGCTTGGAAACCGCCGCTTTCAGTGTCTCGGCCATCATGGTACCATGAACATGACAAGCGCGATCATGAAGAGCTGCAATACCTATTTTTATGCCATGGCTCATAAATATGGCTATGATAAAATTGCACCCTACGCCAGCCTGCTCGGCCTGGGCCAAGAATTTAAACTGCCAATGCCCTCACAGCATTACGGCACTGTGCCCAATAGCGCGTGGCTGAAAAAGAAGTTTGGTCGAGATTGGGGGACCTTTGACTCGCTCAACGCAACGATTGGTCAAGGCTATCTTTTGGCGAGCCCCTTGCAACTTGCGGTAATGGCAGCGCGGATCGCTTCGGGGCGGATGCTCCAGCCACGGTTAATCCTTGAGAAGCATAAGCCTGACCCGCTACTGCCCTTTTCACCCGAACAGCTTGCAGTCGTGCGCAAAGGCATGGATCTTGTTGTCAACGGGGCGGGAACAGCGGTGCGCAGTCGGCTCAATATCGAAGGCGTTCGCATGGCGGGTAAAACCGGCACGGCGCAGGTCCGCGGGCTCAGTCACGGCAAGAAGTTTAGCGGGGCCTGGAAGTTCCGCGATCACGGGCTTTTCGTCTTCTTTGCGCCCGCTGATGCGCCCAAATATGCGGGTGCCGTTGTCATCGAACATGGGATGGGCGGAGCCAGAGCCGCCGCGCCTGTTGCAAAAGACATCATGACCTATTTGTTCGAACCCGAACAAGCGATGGCAAGTTTGCAGAGCCTTGAGGCCGGCTGGGGCGGAGACCCCACCACAAGATTGGCGCGAAAGACCGCCGCTTATATGGCTGCAAACACGCCAGGCGCACAAGCTGCGGCGGCCGAAGGCAGCGTAGAAGACGAAGAAATTGCCAAGAAAAAGGCGGAGGAAGACAAAAAGGAAAAGGCAGTCACACCGACATCCCAAGAGGCTAATGTCGCAGCAGAAGCGGCGGATTCTGAGACGCCGCCGACTAAGGCAGAGGCGCCAAAGCTGCGCGGCCTTAAACCCGATCCTGTCCCATCGCCCTCTCCGCCAGCGCAGCCATTGCCAGAGCCTTCGCTCACCCCCGATGTTGCCAAAATGCGCGCAACGTCACCAACGGTGCCACTGCCATGACGGACGGCTTTGTTCCTGCGCCCCTTGCGCAACTGCCCTGGAAATTGCTTTGGTTCGTCATCGCGCTCGGCAGTTTTGGCACGGTTGTGCTCTATTCTGCAGCGGGCGGAAGCTTTACCCCTTGGGCTGCGAGCCATGCCGTTCGCTTTTCGGTGTTTCTCATCATGGCCGTCTTCATGTCGCGCGTGCGCGAGGAATTTTGGCAACGCATCGCTTTCCCGCTTTTCGGCGTTGTCCTCGCGCTGCTGGTCGGCGTTGAAGTGGTTGGTGGCATCAGTGGAGGCAGTCGGCGTTGGCTTGATCTTGGGATCAGGATCCAGCCCTCGGAATT
>JBEGTP010000341.1:0-7837 GCA_041179365.1 Pseudomonadota bacterium | reverse complement strand
CCGAACGCTCAAAAAACTGTCGCTGGGGTAAGCCGGGGAAGTAAAAGCTTGTTGGCTGCTGCTGATAGAGCGTTGCGCGGCCAAGCAACAGATCAAGCGCAAGGGCAAGGCGCGGTCCGCCAGAAACGCCTTCGGCTTTGAGCGCCTTTACGAGATGGTCGCCGTAACGCGCCATCGCACCCGTCAAAAAGGCCTGCGCATCGCCAAGCCGTGCATGGAGCGCTGGCGGCACATCTGGCAGGATCGAAGCCTGATTAAGCGCAGTTTGATACCAGCGTGTTGCGCCGCGATCATCATCGCTCCGCTGGCAGAGCGCCCCCATCATAAGCAGCGCTGGAAGGTCACGCGGTGCTGCGGCGAGAACCCTTTCGAGTGCCTTTTTCTCCGCTGCTTCGTCGCCTATCAGCCGGTGCGCTTGCGCTAGCATGATCCAAGGCGTTTGCGCCTCTCCGGCGACAAGCGCGTAAGCCTCAAAGCGATCCCGCGCCGTGGCCCCATCGCCGCGTCGCAGCGCTTCCAAGCCTTCGCGTGCGAGCGCCTCACTCATTCCCAGAGCCTCATGCAATACTCACAAAACTGTCCATAACGCGTTTTCGGCCCGTTTCTCCAAAGTCAATTTCAAGCTTATTGCCTTCAATCTCTGCGATCATGCCATAGCCGAATTTCTCATGAAAGACGCGCAGGCCAACCGAGAGATCGCTGCGGCCTTTGTTGCCGATGCTCACCGCTGAACCGCGCGCTTCAACGATTCGTGTCGGTGCGGATGAATAGCCCGTTGTGGCGCGTTGCCAGCCGGGACCGCGCCCGGTGCTCCGGTTCACATGGGCAAAGGGATCAGCGCTCTGCGCCCAATTGGCCCGCCAAAGACTTTCGCCGCCCGCCATGCTCGTTTCGGTATCGATATGCTCGGCGGGAAGTTCCGCCACGAACCGGGACGGAATAGAGCTTGTCCATTGCCCATAGATCTGCCGGTTAGCTGCGTGAAGAATGGTGCACCGCCGCCGTGCACGCGTGATTGCAACATAGGCGAGGCGACGTTCTTCTTCGAGGCTGGCGAGCCCGCCCTCGTCCATCGCGCGCTGCGAGGGGAAGACGCCTTCTTCCCAGCCGACAAGGAATGTGCTGTCAAACTCTAGGCCCTTGGCGGCATGGATCGTCATGATCGTCACTTTTTCGCCGTCCGCAGCCCCCTCATTGTCCATCACAAGGCTCACATGTTCGAGAAAGTCACCAAGCGTCTCATATTCAGCCATCGCGCGGGTGAGCTCGTTGAGGTTTTCCAATCGCCCGGCGTTTTCAACCGATTTCTCGGTTTGGAGTGCTGCTGTATAGCCGCTTTCGTCAAGGATTGCGCGGGCGAGCTCGGCATGGGGCAGGGATGAGGCGCGGTCACGCCAGCTCCGCACGTCGTCCACAAATTGCTTAAGCGCGCGGCGAGCTTGCGGCGTGAGTTCATCGGTTTCGAGAATGTCGACGGCGGCCGCCGAGAGCGGAGCCTGCTGCGCGCGCGCCAGCCGCTGCACTTTCGCGAGCGCCTTATCGCCCAGCCCGCGCTTAGGCACATTGACGATCCTCTCAAAGGCCAGATCATCAGCGGGCTGATTGACCAGCCGCAAATACGCCAGCGCATCACGGATTTCGGCGCGCTCATAAAAGCGGAAGCCCCCGATAATCTTGTAAGGCATGCCGATTGAGATAAATCGATCTTCAAAGGCGCGCGTTTGAAATTGCGCGCGAACGAGAATGGCGCAATCATCAAGCGAGCCGCGCTGTGCCCCATCGCCGCGCTGATGCGCCTCGATCAATTCGCCGACCCGGCGCGCTTCCTCAGGGCCGTCCCAAACGCCGATGACGCTCACTTTTTCACCGCCCTCGATTTCGGTCCAAAGGGCTTTACCAAGGCGGCTCCCGTTATGGGCGATCACACCTGAAGCCGCAGCGAGGATATGCGGCGTTGAGCGGTAATTTTGTTCGAGTTTTATTACAGCAGTGCCAGGGAAGTCTTTCTCAAAGCGCAATATATTGGCAACTTCGGCGCCGCGCCACGAATAAACTGACTGATCATCATCACCGACAACGCATATGTTTTTGCTCTTTTGCGCAAGGAGCCGAAGCCAAAGATATTGGACGGCGTTGGTATCCTGATATTCATCGACCAGCATATATTTGAAGCGGTTCTGATAGCTTTCAAGCACGTCGCGGTGCGCGCGCAGGATTGTGAGAACATGGAGCAATAAGTCTCCGAAATCGCAGGCGTTAAGGGCCCTAAGGCGATCCTGATATTGGGCGTAGAGCAGCGCACCCTTGCCCTCGGCGAAGCGTTCGCTTTCCCCGGCATCAACGTCAGCGGGAGAAAGGCCCTTATTTTTCCATTGATCGATCAATCCGGCCAAGGCTTTCGCCGGAAAACGTTTGTCATCAATGTCATGTGCGGCGATCAATTGCTTCATCACGCGAAGCTGATCATCGACATCAATGATTGTAAAATTCGATTGCAAACCAACAAGTTCGGCGTGCCTTCTGAGCATTTTTGCGCCGATCGCGTGAAACGTACCAAGCCAGGGCATGCCTTCGACAGCATCGCCAATCATGCGCCCGATCCGTTCTTTCATTTCGCGCGCGGCTTTGTTGGTAAAAGTGACAGCGAGGATTTCAGAGGGCCAAGCGCGCCGCGTCGCGATCAAATGCGCAAGCCGTGCCGTGAGCGCGGCGGTTTTGCCGGTTCCCGCGCCGGCAAGCATAAGAACGGGCCCCTCGGTCGTGAGGACGGCCGCGCGCTGCGGTGCATTGAGGCCTTTGATATAAGCGGGGCCATTGGTTTCTGTGGGCATTGTCATGTCTGCGAACGGTTAGGGAACGGAGCCGCGTCATGCAACGCAGTTTTCCCTTCCAATGAAGGATTATTCCTGACACGGCGTGTCGCGTGATGTGAGGGCAGGACGAGGCGTGACCGAAATGAGTGATACCAATTTGCTTTTGCCTGAAAAATTGCCGGTTTCAAAGGTGCGCGTTCTGACGGCATCGTTGGTTGGTACGGCTGTCGAATTCTACGATTTTTACATTTATGCCACCGCCGCTGCGCTGGTTTTTGGTGCGCTCTTTTTTCCGACTAGCCAGCCAGGTTTGGCGCAATTGCTCTCTTATGCCAGCTTCTCAGTTGCTTTTTTCGCTCGTCCACTTGGCGCTGTGGCTTTCGGCCATTTCGGCGACCGTATCGGGCGCAAGTCAACGCTTGTGGCTTCGCTCTTGATCATGGGGTGTTCAACCTTCGCAATTGCTTTCCTGCCGCCTTACGCGGCGATAGGGTGGGCCGCCCCGGTTTTGCTTTGCTTGCTGCGTTTTGGGCAAGGCTTTGGGCTAGGCGGCGAATGGGGTGGAGCCACACTTTTAGCCGTCGAAAACGCGCCTGAAGGCCAGCAATGGCGCTACGGCATGGTCCCGCAATTTGGCGCACCGCTTGGGTTTATTGCGTCTAACGGGCTGTTTCTGTTGCTCGGCCTCTGGCTTGATGAGGGGCAGTTTAAGGACTGGGGCTGGCGGATCCCATTCCTCGGGAGTGCTTTGCTCGTTGGAGTTGGGCTTTGGGTGCGTCTCCGATTGACCGAAACCCCCGCCTTTGCTCAGGCTTCTGCCACAGGACAGCCCAATAAAATCCCCTTCGTTACCCTGATGCGCGACTATTGGCGTGAAGTGCTGTGTGGCAGTTTCGCGGCGATCACGGCCTTTGCGATTTTCTACCTCACCACTGCTTTTGCGCTAGGATATGGAACAAAAACACTCGGCATCGCGCGCGAAACTTTCCTGCTCTATCAACTCTTTGCTATCCTCTTTCTTGCCCTAGGTATCGGGATTTCTGGGGTGCTTTCTGATCGATATTCTAGCCGCGTCGTGCTCATCTCCGGGGCGCTTCTCACGCTTGTCATCGCCCAGTTTCTGGCTCCCTTGCTCAGCGGTTCTCCGGCACAGATCATGGTTTTTCTATCGGGAGCGTTATTTGCGATGGGGTTGGTCTACGGCCCCTTGGGAAGCTGGCTGCCTAGCCTGTTTCCGCCGCTTGTCCGCTATTCTGGGGCATCGGTGGCATTCAACATGGCAGGCGTTTTGGGCGGCGGGCTCGCACCAATTCTCGCGCAGGCATTGGCGGATCGATACGGGCTTGGCGCGGTCGGCTATTATCTTTCGGGTTGTGCAGCCGCGAGCCTCATTGGTCTGCTGAGCTTGCGCGCAAAAGCGTGATGCGCGCCTTGCCGTAATCGCGGATGACATCGGTTTCAAAGCCTTTGACGTCTATGCTTTCCGTCTTGGCTGTTTCGACGCTGATGATCGTTGCAGGGCCGGTCCACCCCAAACGGCTGAGTTTATCAAGCGCAACGCTGCCCGCCCCGGTCCCGTAAGGCGGATCCATCAGGATCAGGTCAAAAGGGGCAGGGGCTTTCCCAAGCGCCAAAACGGACTGTGCCCGAATTTCGCCTGCCGCACCAAAGGTTGCGATGTTGGTTTTAAGGGCCTCAAGGGCCGGGCGGTCTTGCTCAACGAACGTGCAATGCGCCGCGCCGCGCGAGAGTGCTTCGAGGCCGAGCGCGCCTGAACCGGCGAAGAAATCCGCAACGCGGAGCCCTTCAAACGTGCCAATCCGGCTCACGAGCATCGAAAACAGGGCCTCGCGCGTACGATCAGCAGTCGGTCGCGTTGCATCGCCCTTGGGCGTTACGATTGGACGGCCACGCCATTGCCCCGCAATGATCCTCATTTAAGCGCCTTTTTAAACGCAACAAGATCATTTTGCTTGACCTCGCCAATCTGCCCAGGTGGCAAATCACCAATCACAAATGGGCCATATGCGGTCCGGATAAGGCGCGAAACTTTGAGCCCTAGATATTCAAGAACGCGCCTGACTTCGCGGTTTTTACCTTCGGTCAGCATCATTTCGATCCAGACATTCGCGCCCGTCCGTCGCTCGATATTGGCGTTAATTGATCCGTAGCGCATGCCTTCAATTTCAACGCCCATCATCAACGCTTCCAACTGGGCTTGGGTAACATTGCCATAAGCGCGGGCGCGATAAACGCGTTCGACACCCGTCGAGGGTAACTCAAGCTTGCGCTTGAATTCGCCGTCGGTGGTCATCAGCAAAAGCCCTTCGGTACTCAAATCCAGCCGCCCGACGGGCATCAGGCGCGGCAAATCCTTGGGCAAAACATCGTAGATTGTCTTGCGCCCTTTGGGATCATTGGCGGCAGTCAAAACGCCACTGGGTTTATGAAAGAGAAACAGCCGTGTCGCCTCCGCCGCCTGAACAGCCTTGCCATCAACTGTGACGCCTTTGAGCGAAAGGAGGACGGTTGCAGGGGTATCAAGCGTTTTGCCATTGATCGCAATGCGCCCCTCGGCAATCATCCGCTCAATTTCTCGCCGCGACGCAATGCCCGCGCGTGCAAGCAGTTTTGCAATTCGTTGGCCGCCTTCGGGTCGTTCATTTTCAGTGTTCATGCTGGCCCTGTAACCGGAAAGAAACTCTATGCGAATAGGGTGAAAGACTAATCGCGAAGAAAGGGCGGCCTGATTGTGATGCGAGTAGGGGTTTTGGCGCTCATTTTGGCGGGCCTCGCCAATGTTCCAGGGGGGGGCTGCTGTCACCCCTGCGCCCGTCGTCATCGAGCTTTTTACCAGCCAAGGTTGTTCTTCCTGCCCGCCGGCTGATCAATTTGTGAGCGAGTTGGCGCGGAATCCAAGGCTTGTCGTTTTCTCAAGGCCGGTGACGTATTGGGATGGCCTTGGATGGAAAGACACGCTGGCACGCCCTGAAAATACCGCGCTGCAACACAGTTATGCCGCGCATGCAAATCGTGGTGCGGGTGTTTATACGCCGCAAATCATCGTCCAAGGCCGCGATGGCGCGGTGGGATCATCCCGCAGCGACGTTTTTGCCCTCATTAAATCTGCTGCAACGTCCGAAGGCCCGTTGCTAACGGTCAACGGAAATACTCTGACCGTTAGTGGCGCAAAAGGGCGCGCCAACGTGCGCCTGATCGCTCTCACCTCAACCGTATCTGTGAAAATCGGGCGCGGCGAAAATAGCCGTCGGACGATCCATTATTCTAATGTTGTCCGCAGTGATGTAATTCTCGGTGTTTGGAATGGCGGCACGGCGCGCTTCGCGTTAACCCCTGCGATGCGTCAAATTCGCGGCGCAGACCGCTATGCAATCATTGTACAAGGGTTTGGCGCTGGGCCAATCTTGGCAGCGCGCTATCTTTAGTTCGAGGTGCCGTTCTGGATGTCGGTCTATGGTTTCGTGAGGTCAATCACGCCACAGGCGATCCCAGTGCCAGATTTTCCGTCCGGGTTGGACGACTGATCATCTTGTCCGGCATGGAGAATAATCGCGCCACCATCGGCATCGAGCAGAGCGTTTGAGCCTCCCGTTAAACGGCCAACGGGAATGATCGTTTCAAGGCTGCCATTTCCCTTTTTGTCGATGACCATATTGGGCAAATCACCGGCATGAGGGCCCTTTGGATTGTCGCGGCCGTGCGCCTTGTTCAAGGGGTTCCAATCCGCGCCGCTTGCTTTGAACCCTGCGCCCGCGCACGACCCAACACTGTGGAGGTGCACGGCATGGCTCCCTTTCGCCGCTTTGAATTTGCGCACCACAAGCCGCACTGAAAGGCCATCCAGCGTCATTGCGAGCTGCACTGTTCCAACGGGCTTCCCCTTAGCGTCTTTCAGGACAGCTGACGCAGAAGGAGGCGCTGCTGCGCTGAGCAGCGCGGAGGCTCCTAATAAAGCAATCGCCAATAGGGTGCGCATGCTGAGGTCCCTGCCTTAATGTTTGACGATGACACCGCAGGCAATCCGGGCGCCGCTGTTGCCGCTTGGGTCTGTGCGGTGATCATCGGATTGCGCGTGAATGACAAGCGCTCCGCCATCATCGTCGAGCAAGCCGCCCTGTCCGTAGAGCCGCCCCGCTGCGATATCGAACTTCAGCTTTCCCTTGCCGCTTCGTCCGACGAGCAGGTTAGGAAGGTCACCCGCGTGGCTTCCTTGGGGATTATCCCGCCCGTGCTGGTGATTTTGCGGGTTCCAATGCGGCCCCGCCGAAGCAAAGTCAGGCCCCGAACACTGCCCGATACTGTGGAGATGGATGCCATGTTCTCCCGGCGTGAGCCCGCGTACGTTGATTTCGATCGAAAGGCCCTTTTTCTCGGAGTCGACAAATTTAGCAAAACCAATGGGCAAGCCGCGCGCATCGATTATGGCCGCCTGCGCTTTATCGTTGAAGATGTGGACGCCGAGGATTTTCTTGGCTGCAACGGGAGATATGATGAGCGCCGCGCCGAGTGCGAAAAATGCGAGTCTTTTCATGAGAGCCTCTCTTTTATGATGTCGTGAAATCGCTTGATGCCCGTCTCTAGCGTTCCCAGTGTCACATGGGCAAGGGCACCAGACGAGAGCCCTTGCTGGCCAAGCGCTGCGGCGCGGAAGTCTTCATCCCGAAAAACGCCACCATCGAGCAAATCCCAACTGCGTTGCCAATGACTCTGAGCCTTATCGGTTGTTGGCTCTTCTGGAATGAGCATGAAGTCCTCCACCAACGTGCGGTCTACCGCTTGGGGCATTATGACCATCAGATTGACATAGTCAGGGCTCACGACGACGATTGTCGCGGGAAAGAGTTGATAGGCAAAGGTAACGGCGCTTCGGAGATGAGGCCAGTTCCCCATGTCGAGATCTGCCAGCTCAGCCGCCCGCCCGACAGCTGACCGCGCATGGGGCCCGACCATGTCGCCGGCTGTTATCCCGTCCTTAAAAAAGGGTCCAATCGTGTTCGCATGGA
>JBEGTP010000340.1:0-3697 GCA_041179365.1 Pseudomonadota bacterium | reverse complement strand
CGGCCTTGAAGGCGCTGAGGTGATTGGCTTTATTGGTAGCTTCTATGATTATGAAGGCCTTGATGATCTGATCGCCGCGATGCCGATGGTGATGGCCAGTCGGAGCAACGCCCATTTACTCCTTGTCGGTGGCGGCCCGATGGAGGCCGCGCTCAGGGCGCAAGCCAAAGCCAGTGCGGCGGCGGCGAACATCCACTTTATCGGGCGTGTGCCGCATCAAGACGTTGAGCGCTACTATAGCCTGATCGACATTCTGGCTTATCCCCGCAAAAAAATGCGCCTCACCGACCTCGTGACGCCGCTCAAGCCGCTGGAAGCGATGGCGCAAAGGCGGTTGGTCGCGGCGTCAAATGTTGGGGGCCACCGCGAGCTGATTGAAGACGGCGTAACGGGCACTTTGTTTGAGCCCGATAACCCTGATTCGATTGCAAAAGCACTGTCTGGTCTGCTCGCAGACCGCAGTAACTGGAGTAAGCGACTGGAAAACGGGCGAAAATTTGTTGAGCAAGATCGTAACTGGTCGTCAAACATTTCTCGTTACGATCCTGTTTATCAAAAGCTGACCGGGTTGCCGGTCTGACAAGGAATATGGCTATGTCTAAGTTTGCCAAGCTCGTGGATCGTGTCCCAGTTGCGCCCAGTGTGGCGTTAATGTTTGGCGGGGTCGCCGCAATACTCGTCCTTGCGACGCCGGTTGACCTTTTGGAGCGTGCGGTTGAAGTGACGCGCCTTCCCGATGTGTTGTCGGCAGCGCAAGCCCCGCTCGGGGTCAAGGCGCGCATCCTCTTGGGCTTGATGGCAGCGGGCGCCGTCGCGCTACCCTGCTACTTTGTTTTGCGTCTTTTGACGCGCCGCACGGTAAAGCCAAAGTCCTTCCGCACGGAAAAGGCGAAGAAGGACAAAGACGCGATCAAGCCATTTTCTCCTCCTGTCGTTGAGGAAGAAGCGCCCACGGGTGAATTTGGTATGAGCCGCCGCCGCCCGATTTTTGCGCGCGAAGACCTTGGCGAGCCCTTTATGGCTGATCTTCCTACCGCCGTCCCCACGCCCAGCGCGCTCAGCGAGCCCGTTGTTTTGGCTGAGCCCGAAACAGGGGGCACAGCGCACGCTTTTGTCCTGCCGGATCAAGATATGCCGACCGCAGATTTTGCCGCGCGGGATTTGAAAGTTCCAGCGGTCGACGCGCCTCTCATTGAAGTGCCAGGCACTGCGGAGTGCGCACCAGCGTTTGAGCCCGAAGGCACTGAGCCCGGCGGCGATGAACTTGTTCTCCATTTGCATCAGGTCGCAGATATTCCGGCGGAAGCCCCAGTCGCGCAAACCGAAGAAGGGGTTTCCGGCGCGTGGACTGTGCCCGAGCCGGTTTCGGTTCCGCTGGCTCCTCCTGTTGTGGACGCCGCTTTGCCTGCGTCCTTGGAACCAAGCACGCCTGTTTGGGAAGAGCCCGCGCATGCCCAAAACCATGCCACTGATGTCCCGGCCGAACCGTCGATCGAAGAACTTTTGACGCGCTTCGAATCGGGCGTTCGTCGCCGCCAGCTCGCTAGCCTTGTGATGCCAGCAAGCGTTTCGACGGGGACGACCAACGCCGCAGCGGATGCGGCCCTTCGCGATGCGCTAGGGACGCTCGAACGGCTTGCGGCCAACGTCCGGTAGGCCACATTGGAGCGCATCACTGCGTCTCCACGGTTAGGGCTTCAATCATGCACGTCGTTTGATTGGCGGCGTCGACAAGCGGGTGCATGACAATATCGGCCACAATGGCGCGGTGAAGCGCAAACTCTTCGCACGCCAGCCGATCGCGCAGGGCGTCAATTTGTGCCGGTGTACTCTTGGCGTTGAACCCAAGTTTAAAGTGATGGCGTGCCCCTGAAAAAGTCGCGCTGGCCCAAGGGCGCTGGCGCGATTGGGAAATTTCCGGCGCGAGCCCTTGAAAACGGTGCACGAGCGCTTGGCCGAGCAAATCATGATTTGAGGGTCTCATCGTTCGCCCTCCGCCAAATAGCGCGTAATGCGCGCGGCGAGGTGCGCGCCTACGGTCCGACCGCCGCGCAAATCATGGACAAAACGCGGGTCGCGGCACGCCTCTCGGCCAAAGCGTGTCGCGCTGCACCGCCCCGTTTTCAAATAACGTTCCACCTGTAGTTTTAAGTCTATCGACATTGTCACCCTCTCGACTCGCCTTGTAGGAATTCTCCTATCAATAGATAAATTTCCTACTTGTCTAGGAAAATTCTTATGCTATGAAAGAAAAATGATCGACGCACGACAAAGTCTCGAGCAGCTCGTCCGGGAGCGGGGGGATGACTATGCCTCGCTCTCGCGCATGCTCGGGCGCAACACCGCCTATATTCAGCAGTTCATCCGGCGCGGTTCGCCGCGAAAGCTTGATGAAGATGACCGGCGCACGCTCGCACGTTATTTCGGCGTTGATGAGGCGCTGCTTGGCGCGCCAGAAAGACCGGACACGCTTGCCACGGCGGCGGGTGCGCAAAGGTCGCGCGCTCAAGGTCTGACAACAGTGCCACGTCTTGCCATTGGTGCGTCAGCGGGCCCCGGAAGCGTCGTCGATAGCGAAGAAGCGATGATTGGTATCGCCTTTGAAGCGCGGTGGCTTCGGGCCCTCTCGCAGAGCCCGGATCTCCTCTCAATGATCCAAGTTGCCGGCGATTCGATGGCCCCAACGCTGATGAACAGCGACGATATTTTGGTGGATCGCGGCGACGGCGCAGACCGCGCGCGCGACGGGATTTATGTTTTACGATTCGATGATGTGTTGATGGTCAAGCGCCTCGCGGTGAACCCAGCCGCGCGGTTGCTGAGCATCCGCAGCGACAACCCGGCCTATCCCGATTGGGAAGAATGTGACCCTGAAAGCATCACCGTCATAGGCCGCGTCGTGTGGGTCGGGCGGAAGGTTTAGCGACCCGCTTGCTCTCACCGCGCAACACAGCTACTAACACCAATGTAAGTAACAATTGTGAGTCGTCGCTATGCCCCGCGCTGATACGATCGAAGCCAACCCGCATTGGGCGCCGCTCTTGGGAGCGCATGAAACCGACCATATCCCGGGCGAAGATGGCTGGCCGGTCATCGGCAACACGTTCAAGATGCTCGCCGATCCGCATGCCTTTGCCGCAGAGATGCACGCGAAATATGGGCCGGTCTACCGCAATCGCGCCTTTGGAGGCCGCTCTGTCACATTGCTCGGACCCGACGCTAATGAGCTGGTGATGTTTGACCGCGACAAGGTGTTTTCATCAGAACAGGGCTGGGGCTTTGTGCTCAATCAGCTATTCCCGCGCGGCTTGATGCTGATGGATTTTGATGAGCACCGCGTCCACCGCAAGACGCTGTCAATTGCCTTCAAGCCCGAGCCAATGAAGCTTTATTGCGACGCGCTGAATGAGGGCATCGCGCAGAGGGTTGCCAGTTGGAAGGGCAAAAGTTTTGAATTTTACCCGGCGATCAAAAAGCTGACGCTTGATCTGGCGGCGGTATCGTTTCTGGGGCTGCCGTGGGGGCCAGAGGCCGATAAGGTCAACAAAGCCTTTGTTGATATGGTGCAAGCCTCCATCGCCCCCATCCGCCAAGCCATTCCGGGGACTAAAATGGGGCGCGGCGTTGCAGGTCGCAAATTCCTGCTCGACTATTTTGGGCGCGAAGTGCCTAAGCGCCGGGCCTCTGACGCGCAGGA
>JBEGTP010000339.1:0-28947 GCA_041179365.1 Pseudomonadota bacterium | reverse complement strand
TGCTGAAGTTTGCGTAGGCATTGATCGTCATCGGCGTCATCTGCCATTCCCATCGATAAATGGGTTTGCCCAGTTTGCCGATGGCATATTGATGATCAAACTGATTGACCCGAACAGCATTGCCAAACAGATCATCAGCTTTGATGTCGAGATCGGCATAATCGCGCCACCGATCAGGATAACCAATCTTCGTCGTGAAATTCGCGAGCTTTTTCTGTGCCTTCACCTTTGTGGCTGGCGTCATCCAGCCAAGATTGTCGATCCGGCGCCCCATCGCGGCCAAAATGTTTTTGACCAGAGTATCGACCGCCGCTTTTGTTTCGGGCGGATAAAATTTGGCGACATAGGCTTTGCCAAGTTCGTCTCCGAGCGATCCTTCGGTAAAATTCACAGCGCGCTTCCAGCGCGGCTCCATCTCGGGCGTGCCAGAAAGCGCCGTACCGTAAAAGGCAAAGGATTCCTTGGCGATGTCATCCGACAAATAATCGGAATAACCGTCGAGACTGCGGATCAGCAGGGCATCTTTCAATACACCAAGCGGCGCGTTTCCGATCAATCTTGCCATCGCCTTAATGGCACTGGGTTGCGCATAAAGCAGGTCGGTCGTGTTTACGCCCTGGTTCTTTATGAAGCCCGCAAAATCAAATCCGGGCGCAGCCTTTTGAAGCGCTGCAATGTTGGTCTTATTGTACGTCTTAACCGAGTCAGAACTATCGACTTTGTTCCAATGAACCGTCGCGATCCGCGTTTCAATAGCCATCAGCGCTTGGGCGCGGGCTTTAGCATTCGGCTCACCAGCAATCGTGAACACATTTTCAAGATGTTGGAGATAGGCCACACGGGCTTTGACGAAGCGGTCACTCTTATCGAGATAATAGTCCCGGTCTGACATGCCGAGGCCCGATTGATACATTTGATAAATATAGGTGTCTGGGTTCTTGTCATCCTGCGCGATGCCGCTTGCAAAGGGCACCGAGATACCCATTCTGTCAGCCTCAGCACAAAGTGCTGCATACCCGGCCTTACTCTTTAAGGCGCTAATCTTTGCCAGCCATGGACGAATCGGCTCAAGGCCTTTTGCATTGGCGGTGGCTTCATCAAGATAGCTCACATAGGCTCGGCCAATCTTGCTGTTCGGATCGGCCTTTTCGCCTTCAAGGATTTGCTTTGTGCGATCCTTTGAAAGGTCATCAAGAACCGAAAACATCCCGTAGTTCGAGCGATCAGAGGGGATGCTTGTCGCCTTAGTCCATGCACCATTGTTAAAAGCATAAAAATCCTGCCCCGGCGCAACAGAGCGATCCATACCCGTTTCATCAAAGCCGTAGCGCCCATATTGCGGCTTAGGCGTTTCGATCTCCGGCACAGCTTGGGCGATAGTCGGTGCATCGGTAGGGCGCGGGTCAGTCGCGACATTGGCTGCACAACCGGCCAGCGTCGTTGACGCGGCAAGGAGAAAAAGGGACAGGCGCATTTTCAGTGACTCCAGTTAATTTGACTACATTCGTAATCAGTTTGCAAAGAAGGTCAATTGGAAGCGCTAAGGCACGCGGCTCAGCCGTGCCCGTCCCCGTGCCTTCCAATTATGCCCAATCCAAAGCTTCCAAGCGAACGATGACAGCAAATAGCCAAGCGATGCGATGATGGTCGCCAAAACAAAAGTACCAAGTGCCGCCGGACCCGAAATGGCGTATAACCAAGAGAGCCAATCGGTCGCCTTGTGGCTTACGGCTTGCTGCGTCGTGTCAAGCTTCAACAGCGCGCTCCCCAACTTGAACGCCGCCCAATAGAAAAAGGGCATTGTAAAAGGATTGATCAGCCAAGTCACCGACGCCGCTATAACGATGTTTGCGCGTGCAGGCACCGCCATCATCGCGGCCACGGCCGTGTGCGCTACGGGAATGACGGGCGCAATAAACAGGCCGATCGCGACCGCCCGAGGCACAGACCGCCGATTGAGCCGCCAGAGATCGGGCTTGAGCAAATGTTTGGAAAAAGGCTTGAGCCAACGGTTTGCCGCAATTGTTTCGCGCGTCGGCAAATGGCCCTTAAACCAAGAAACCAAGCTCATCCGCGCTCCTTCATGATGCGCGCGGCATCGCGTTTCCATTCTTGTTCTTTGATATGTTCGCGCTTGTCATGGGCCTTGCGTCCCTTGGCAATTGCCAATTCAACCTTCGCACGCCCGCGACCATTAAAATAGATTGAAAGCGGCACCAAAGTCATCCCTTGCCGCATGACGGCGCCGTGCATCTTGTTGATCTCGCGCTCATGTAACAGCAACTTGCGAGGCCTTTTCGGCTCGTGATTGTTGCGGTTGCCGTGGCTGAACTCGGGGATGTTGGAATTGATGAGCCAGACTTGATTATCCTTCACCTCGGCATAGCTTTCGGCGATGGTGCCTTCGCCAAAGCGCAGCGCTTTCACTTCCGTGCCTGTCAGGGCAATGCCCGCTTCATAGACTGTTTCAATGGCATAGTCGAAGCGCGCGCGCCGGTTCTCAGCAACAGTCTTGACCTTTTCAGCGGTAGGGCGAGGACGCGCCATTAGAGGCCAGCATGCGCCAATGCCGCATCAACGGCTGTGCGAGACGCATCAGACGGCGGCGTCATTGGCAACCGAACATCGCTTGTCATCCAACCTAACACTCGCTCCATGGCATATTTGATCGGTCCTGGAGACGCATCAGAAAAAAGAGCTGAATGAAGAGGATAAAGACGATCATTGATGTTACGTGCTAATGCGAAATCACCCTCAAGTGTGGCTTTTTGCAGGTCTGCGCAGAGCTTTGGGGCAACATTAGCGGTCACAGAAATACAGCCCACACCGCCTGCCGCGTTGAAAGCCAAGGCCATATCATCATTGCCGGAAAGCTGGCAAAAATCAGAGCCGCAGCCCAGTCGATGCTCGCTCACCCTCGCGATATTGCCGCACGCATCCTTTATACCCACAATAGTGGGTATCTTAGAAAGCCGCGCCAGTGTCGCTGGCTGAATATCCGTCACCGAACGCGCCGGAACATTATAGACGATGATGGGCAGATCAGATTGTGCCGCGAGGGCCACATAATGCGCGTAGATACCTTCTTGATTTGGCCGGTTATAATAGGGGGCGACGACAAGAGCCGCATCGGCACCCGCATCTTTGGCAAAAGCCATATGGCGCACTGCGGTTGCCGTATCATTGGAGCCACAGCCAGCAATCACCGGCACCCGGCCTTTTGCCTGTTCGATGCACAGCTCAATGACCCGGTAATGCTCCTCATAAGACAGAGTCGCGCTCTCGCCTGTCGTTCCGCAAGGGACCAAAGCGCTTGACCCCTGCTCGATTTGCCAATCGACAAGGAGTCGAAACGCGGCCTCATCAATCAGCCCGTCGCGAAAAGGAGTCACCAGAGCGGGAATAGAGCCCGAAAACATGCCATTGTCCTTCATTTCGGCGCGTGAATGGTCCATAAGGGACATATGAACAACTCAGCATCAATCTTCCGCGCAAATAGGGGCAGTTCGGCCCGCATGTCCAGCAGCGTCAGGCTCCGGTGCGCCACAATCTTTGCAACTGGCGCATTTTTAGCCATGAGTGGCCCAGCGCGCGCGCAATCAGAGGCAACAATCAACGATAGCTTTCCGGCACCTGTTGATGCCCAGCCCCTGCAAGCTGCCGCGCCGCCGCAAATTCTCAAAACGGGCGACCAGATTGAAAACGCGTACGGTCAATGGAAGTCGCTCCAGCAGGCAAGCAATTATCCTTTTTCAAGCTACGCGACCTTTATGATCGCCCATCCCGGCTGGCCAAATGAGAGCGGCCTGCGCAAAAATGCGGAAAACATGATTCGCGCCGACCTCGAAAGCCCCAGCCTCGTCGTCAGCTTCTTCCGCAAATTTCCGCCGCAAACGGCTACGGCGAATTTGCGATTTGCCGAAGCACTCGCCGCTGGCGGCTTCAAGGCGGAAGCCGCAGCCGCGGCGCGGCAGGCTTGGGTATCGGGGCCGTTGTCGACCGAAGATGAACTGCGCTTCGCCGGTCGTTTCTCGTCTGCCTTGCAAAATGGAGATCAGGACCTTCGGATGGAGCGCCTCCTTGCCCAGCGCGCAACGACGCCCGCTGCCCGCCAGCTTTCGTATACCTCGCCCGCCAAGCGCGCGCTCTATGATGCGCGCCTCGCCTTTTTGACCAAGGCACCGGATGCGCCGCTGAAGGCAGCAGCAACTGACTTAGCCGGTGCTAATGATGCGGGCTATGTGGCGGACCGCGCATGGTGGTTGCGCAACACCAATCAGGTTGCAGCATCGCGCACGTATCTGGCCAAACCGCGTCAGTTCACCGCAACGCCGCTTGAGCCCGCGCGCTGGTTGGCCTTGATTGAAAACGGAGCAAAAGGGGCTTCGGATGAAGGACAATATGAACTCGCCTTTGGGATCGCGCGCCGGGTGGAGCAAACCTATCCAGCGGGCACATCAATCCGAGATCGGAGCTATGCTGAGCGCGACGCGTATACCAACATCACTTGGCTCGGTGGCACGGTAGCGCTCGACAAGCTCAATCGCCCCAACGACGCGATCCGCATGTTTGAGCTTTACAGCCGCGCGGCCAAATCTCCGCAAACAAAAGCAAAGGGTTTATATTGGGCCGGGCGCGCGGCGGAGCGCGCCGGAAAGCGCGAGATCGCAGCGAGCTATTACACCGAAGCCGCTGAGTTTTATGACCAATTCTACGGCCAGCTTGCGCTTGAGCGGCTCGGCAGGAAGCCAGCCCTTCCGATTGACCGAACCTTCACTGTTTCGGTATCGGGCGCTGAGCGCAATAATTTTGATCGCAGCGAAGTGGTTCGCGCTACGATCATGCTCGGGCGGACTGGCAATCACGGTGATCAAACGATTTTCGTTCGATCAATTGCAGCGAACGCGGTGACGCCAGCCGATCACATTCTTGCAGCGGAGTTAGCGCAAAAGATTGGGCGACCCGACCTTGGCCTGCTTGTCGGCAAAAGCGCGCGCGAAGACAGCGTTCCGGGTTACTTGACCCCGTCTTATCCAATGATCCGTGTTCCCGACGATCACCGTGGCAATTGGACCATGATCCATGCAATCTCGCGGCAAGAAAGTCAGTTTGACCCGCAAGCGATGAGCAAAGTTGGCGCGCGGGGCCTCATGCAATTGATGCCGGGCACTGCACGCGAGACAGCCCCGCGCGCAGGGCAAGCCTATAGCCTTTCGCGCCTGACCGAAGACCCACAATATAATGTAGCGCTGGGATCAACCTATTTTGGCCAATTGCTCTCTCAATATGGTGGGTCCTATATTTTGGCGGTTGCGGCCTATAATGCAGGCCCTGGCAATGTGAATAAATGGATCCGGCAAAATGGCGATCCGCGCCTGCCCGGTGTCGATAAAATCGCGTGGATTGAAAAAATTCCTTTTACCGAAACGCGCAATTATGTGCAGCGTGTGCTCGAAAATGCAGTGGTGTATGATCTTCTGAACCCCAATCGCCCTGCGAGCCGAGCCCCGTCCTCGATCACCGCGTTCCTTAATGGCGCCCCCGTTTCCTACGGCTCCCAGTAACGCGTGATCGATCAGCCGAATTACATAACGCCAGCAGGATTGGCGCGGTTGCGCGCGCGGTACGAAGCGCTATTTGCTGGCGAGAGGCCTCAAATTGTTGAGGTGGTCTCGTGGGCGGCGGGTAATGGTGACCGCTCAGAAAATGGCGACTATCAATACGGAAAGAAGCGCCTGCGGGAAATCGACCGCGAGCTTGGTTGGCTTTCAAAGCGGATTAAGGCGGCGAAGGTTGTTGATCCTGCAAATCAGACGGACACGCGCCGCGTGCTGTTCGGCGCGACAGTCACCATTGCGGATGCGCAGGACAAGCAGCGCACGATCACCATCATCGGCGATGATGAAACCGATGCGGGCGCAGGTCTCGTCGGGTGGAACTCGCCCCTCGCCCGGGCACTAAGAGGGTCCTCAATTGGAGACCTTCGCTTCGCCACTTTGCCGGGCGGTGAAATAGAATTTGAAGTCCTTGCGATCAGCTACGGTCTTGCGTCGGCTTAACCCAACGCTTCCGTCGCAATCTCGATTGTCATTTATCGATGAAACTCTAGCGCTGCTCAAAATTATCCGCGACAAACCGGTCGAGGAGGCGAACGCCAAAGCCAGTCGCGCCCTTATCCCATACAGCGCCAGGCTTTGACGCCCACACCATCCCGGCGATATCAAGATGCGCCCATTTCACATCCTTTTCGACAAAGCGTTGGAGAAACTGAGCGGCAGTAATCGACCCGGCTTCACGCGGACCAACATTTTTGATGTCAGCAATCGGACTATCGATCAATTTGTCATAAGCGGGCGAAAGCGGAAACCGCCACAAGGGATCGCCAGCGGCCTTTCCTGCCGCGATCAACTGATCCGCGAGGCCATCATCATTTGAGAATAGCCCGCCATATTCATTGCCGAGCGACACGATAATCGCGCCCGTCAACGTTGCGAGGTCGACCATAATTTCCGGATTATATCTCTTCTGAACCCATGTCATCGCGTCGCACAAAACCAAGCGCCCTTCGGCATCCGTGTTGATGACTTCAATCGTCTGCCCAGACATAGAGGTCACAACGTCGCCCGGTCGCTGCGCATTTCCGTCGGGCATGTTCTCAACGAGTCCGCAAATCCCCACGACATGCGCTTTCGCTTTGCGGCCCGCCAGTGCCATCATCGTACCCGCCACAGCTCCAGCGCCGCCCATATCCCATTTCATGTCTTCCATGCCAGCAGGCGGTTTGAGCGAAATACCTCCGGTATCAAAGGTTACGCCTTTGCCCACGAAAACGACGGGCTTCTGCTGCGCGCCGTCGGTTCCGTCCCAGCGCATGACAAGCAAGCGCGGTTCGCGAATGGAGCCTTGGTTGACGCCAAGCAGTGCGCCCATGCCTGCCGCTTCCATTTCGGATTGGCCTAATATTTCTAAAGAGACGCCAAGCTTCTTCAGCCGCTCACAGCGCGCCACAAAGCTCTCGGGATAGATGATATTGGCGGGTTCGGTCACGAGCTCGCGTGTAAAGCTAACGCCCTGCACAACTGCGGCCTGCGCCTGCCATGCCGCTTCGCTTCCCTCCGGCGCGCCGACAATCGTGAGCTTTTCAAGTGTCGGCTTGTGCTTTTCAGGCAATTTCGTGCGATAGACATCGTGCCGCCAGCTGCGAAGCGCTGCCCCTGCAGCAAGCCGCGCCACTGCGTCTGGCGATGGCTTGATCGCCAGACCCGAAAGGTCGACGACAACTGTTTTTGCGCCCGAAAGGAGCAAACGAGCACTAATGGCTGCCCCCAGCTTTTCAAAATCCTCGGCACTGCCCTGCCCCGTGCCGCCAAGCAGGAGCCGAATGACCGTCTCGCCCTGTTCTACATGCTGCTCAAACAGCGTACCGGCCTCTCCTTCAAACCGGTTGGCGCGCGCAGCACTGCGGATCATGACAGCATCGCGCGGCACAGCGACCGCGTCGAGCGCATCTTTGGGAACAGGGAGGACAAGTGTGTCCAACTGTGCAGGAACTGACGTCGAAAAATCAACTGAGAGCATGAAACAATCCTGTCTTGGGCCCGCCGCGGCGGCGATTCGGTTTAAAACCGTGTTAGCGTGATTGGGCTTGGCGGCAAGCGATCACCTTCTTCATTGCAGCTTAACGCACGGGGTGCGATAGAGACAGCATTGAAACATTGATTATGCGGACTTGCGTGAGCCCAATCTCGAAACATATCCTGTGCGCCAGCCCGCTTGCCTTGTTGCTCAGCGCGCCTGCTCTGGCACAAACTGAAACCCCTGCTGAGCCTCAAGGGGCAGGCTCTTTGCCAGTTGAGCCTGCCGCAGAAATGCCACAGACTGAAATCAGCTTCACCGCCGATGCGCTCAATTATGATTCCGAAAAGGATATTGTGACGGCAAGCGGCAATGTGCGCCTCTCGCGCGGCGGCGAGAAAGTGCGCGCCGATACCGTGGTTTGGGACCGGAAATCGGGCGAAGTCCGGGCAGATGGCAACGTCATCGTCTCCAGCGCGACAGGCGAAATCGCCTATGGCGACGGCGTCACGCTCAATGAGACTTTGCGCGACGGCATGGTCGACAATATGCTTATTGTGTTGAAAAATGGCGGGCGGCTGGTCGCAAGGAAGGCCTACCGAAAAGACTCAGTCTCTCATCTGGAGCAGGCTGCTTATACCCCGTGCCTTGTTGTGGATGAGCAGGGGTGTCCCAAGGAGCCAGTCTGGAAAATTACGGCGGTCGAAGTCATCCACGATCCCAAAGCCAATCGCGTGCGCTACAAGGACGCGCAGATTGAGATATTCGGCCAGAGGCTCTTGACCATCCCCCGCTTTTCTCATCCCGCCGATGATGAGGGGGGCACAGGATTGCTCATCCCCGACGCGCGTTACACCCAAACCAACGGACTTGAGTTTTCACTGCCTTACTATGTGTTTATTGATCGAAATCGCGATCTTGTAATCACACCGCACGTTTATAGCGGAGCGCTGCCAATGCTGGAAAGCCGCTACCGTGCTTTGACCCGCCGGGGTGCCTATCAGATAAAAGGCTATGCGACCTATGGTGGCCTCATTCCAACCAGCATCAGTGGAACGGCATCGCAGCGGAACTTTCGTGGTTATTTTGAAGCCTCGGGACGGTTTCAGCTGACACCCCGTTGGAGCGTCAGCGGCTCACTCCGCGCTGTGACCGATCGAACCTTCATGCGCCGTTATGATATTTCGCGCGATGATCGTCTGCGGTCGATGGTTGAAGTCCAGCGCGTCACCCGATCAAGCTATTTCTCTCTCTCGAGCTGGGGCTTCCAAACGCTCCGGCCTGGAGAAATTCAAGGACAAATTCCGCTCGCGCTTCCCATTGTCGATTATCGCAAGCGCTTCGATGACCCGCTCGTCAACGGTCGCCTTGAGCTGCAATTTAATACCGTTTCCTTGTCGCGCCGCAGTGGGCAGGATACCCAGCGCGCCTTTGCTGGCGGACGTTGGGATTTAAGGCAGCTCACTGGGCTTGGTCAGGAAGTCAGCTTTACGCTCTACGCGCGCGGCGATCTTTATCATACCGACGAGACCCAATTGACAAGTGTTCTTCCCTATCGCGGGCAATCGGGCTGGAGCACGCGGCTCGTATCCGCCGCGGCCATTGACATGCGATGGCCTTTCATCGGCCCGCTCTTTGGCGGAACACAGCGCCTCACGCCGCGCCTCCAAATTGTTACATCGCCGCGAACATCGAACCTAAAAGTGCCTAATGAAGACGCGCGGTCTGTTGATCTGGAAGACAGCAACCTCTTCGCGCTCAACCGCTTTCCGGGATATGACCGGTGGGAAGATGGAACAAGGATCACTTACGGCCTCGATTGGGGATTTGAAAAGCCAAACTGGCAAGTGAACGCCACGGTGGGGCAGAGTTATCGGCTGAGCTCAAAGCCCACCCTCTTCCCAGATGGGACTGGCCTCACCAACCAAACCTCAGATTTTGTTGGAAGAACGTCTTTCAAATATAAGAATTTTATTGCCTTCACCCATCGATTTAGAATCGACAAAGACAATCTCGCGGTGCGGCGCAATGAGCTTGATGCGACAGTCGGCACAACGCGGACCTATATCACATTTGGCTATTTGCGGCTGAATCGCAATGTTAGCCCAACGCTGGAAGATTTACGCGACCGCGAAGAAATTCGGCTTGGCGGGCGAGTTCAGATGGATCGCCATTGGTCCGTCTTTGGCTCTACAATCATCGATCTGACTGACTTCAGCGAGGACCCTGTCTCGCTCGCAGACGGATTTCAGCCCATCCGCCACCGCTTTGGCTTTGAGTATGAAGATGATTGCATCACCTTTGGAATCACGTGGAAAAGGGACTATGAAGCCTCTGGCGACGCGCGGCGCGGCAATACCTTTGTGTTACGGCTTTCCTTCCGCAATCTTGGCCGCTAAACGCGAGAGCGAACTGCTCAGCTTCTGTTCACAAGCCGTTGAGTAGATGTAACTCCCTTTTGTGGAATAGGGTAAATTCGGGAATGACAATGCGCTTTAACGCTGCAACGAAGCTGGCCTTTGTAGCTCTGTCTTTTGGCGGCATCGCCGCTTCGGCGCAAACGGTGGGCGATGAACGTTCGCTCCCCAATGTTGGGCTGAATTTACCAAGTTCGATCACGCCGACTGTGCGGAGCGGACCGCGCATCCATAAGGCAACGGCGATCGTGAATGGCTATGTCATCACCGCAACCGATGTTGAGCAACGCATTGCGCTTGTCGTGCTCGCGGCGGGAGGCAATGTGCCCGACGCCGAGCGTGAAAAGCTGCGCCCGCAAATCTTGAGCAGCCTCATTGACGAAGCGCTTCAAATCCAAGAAGCCAAAGTGAATGACATTGTTGTCTCTCCGAATGAAATTGGCCAGGCTTTTGCGCGCATTGCCGAAGGCTTTAAGCGCTCCCCAGCGCAGCTGACAGATTTTCTGCGGCAGTCAGGGTCTTCAGAGCGTTCGCTCAAACGACAACTTGAGGGTGATATTGCTTGGAACCGATTGCTGCGACGTCGCGTTGAGCCCACCGTCAATGTGAGCGACGATGAAGTAAAATCAGTGATGGAGCGCCTTAACGCATCAAAAGGCGCGACCGAATACCGCGTTGCTGAAATTTACCTCAGCGCAACGCCGGAAAACCAAAATGAAGTTTTGACCAATGCGAATCGCATCGTCCAGCAACTTCGCACTGGTGGCTCATTTGCAAATATGGCGCGCCAATTTTCAGAGTCGACTTCGGCGGGCGTCGGTGGCGATCTCGGCTTTTTGCGCGCCGGTCAATTGCCGGGCGAACTCGGCGAAGCGGTTCAGACGATGCAAGTCGGACAAATTGCCGGGCCGATCCCTGTGAGCGGAGGATATTCGATTCTGTATCTCGTCGATACCAAGAAGATCCTCGTTGCCGACCCACGCGACACAGTTTTGAGCCTGCGCCAAGTCTCGATCAACTTTCCCAAGACGATGAAGGCTGCGGAAGCACAAGCACGCGCGCAGAATTTTGTGGAAGCGGTCAAAGTCATGCAGGGCTGTGGCGGGGCTGAAGCCGTTGCCAAGCAGTTTGGCGGCGACGTGGTCGATAATGACCGTGTGGTTGTCCGTGATCTGCCTGGGCCACTGCAGGACGCTTTGCTCGGCTTGCAAGTGGGCCAAGCCACAGCGCCTTTTGGATCGCAAGATGACGGCGTGCGCGTCATCATCGTCTGCGGTCGCGATGAGCCCCAAGCCGCAGAAGGCCCGAATGCCGATGCGATTGAAAATCAGCTGCGCGACGACCGGATGAACCGCCGCGCACAGGTTTATTTGCGGGATCTTCGCCGTGATGCTGTGATCGACTATCGCTGATCGATCCGTTATGATGCGGATATGAAGCCGCTCGCCTTATCGATTGGAGATCCTAGCGGCATTGGTCCTGAGATAGCGGCCAAGGCATGGTTGGCGCGTGAGGTCAAGAATCTGCCGCCCTTCTTTGTTGTGGGGGATCACCGCGCGATTTCCGCAGTTTGGCGCGGACCAATTGTTAGCATTGAAAACCCGGAAGAAACTGCCGCCGTGTTTCAACGCGCCCTTCCCGTCTTGGCCGTCGAAAATCAAGGCGAAATTCTTGTGGGCCACCCGAGCTTGGAAGGGGCCGGCCATGCGTTGCAAGCGCTGGAAATTGGGGTCGGCCTTGCCCGATCAGGAGCCGCGAGCGGCCTTGTCACTGGGCCCGTTTCGAAGGCGCAACTCTATGCTGTGGGCTTTCGTCATCCCGGCCAGACAGAATTTATTGCAGAGCGATGCGGCGTATCTCAGGAAAATACTGTCATGATGCTGGTAGCCCGCTCATTCCGCGTCGTTCCCGTCACGATCCATATTGCCTTGTCGCAAGTCGCACAGAGCCTAACGACAGAGCTCATCGTTGCCCGAGCGCGTGCCGCTGTTCGCGGTTTGATAAGAGATTTCGGAATCAGCGCGCCGCGCATTGCCGTCGCTGGGTTAAACCCGCACGCCGGCGAGGGCGGGATGATGGGCGATGAAGAAGGGCGTATGATCGCCCCGGCAATCGAAAGTCTTAAAGCTGAGGGCATCAACGCGTTCGGTCCAATCTCTCCTGATTCCCTGTTTACAGCTGCCGCGCGCGATACGTACGATCTCGCGCTTTGCATGTATCATGATCAAGCGCTCATTCCCTTGAAAGCGCTCTATTTTGATGAAGGTGTCAATATGACACTCGGTCTTCCAATCATCCGCACATCGCCTGATCACGGCACCGCTTTTGCCATCGCGGGGCAAGGCAAGGCCGATCCTGGTGCGATGATTGCGGCGATACAGGCGGCCGCTTCAGCCGCGCATTTCCGCGCTCTCCAACCATGACGCTCAAACTTCCGCCGCTGCGCGACGTGATTGCGCGCCACGGCCTCACGGCCAGCAAGGCCTTGGGACAAAATTTCCTGCTTGATCAACAGCTTTTGGATCGGATCGCGGCCATTCCCGGGCCTTTGGAAGGGCGCGCAGTTTACGAAGTAGGCCCCGGCCCAGGAGGGCTGACACGCGCCCTTCTCAAAGCGGGAGCCAAGGTCACAGTGGTCGAGCGCGACCGGCGCTGCTTGCCCGCGCTTGCAGAATTGGAATCGCATTTTCCGGGCCAGCTCACGCTTGTCGAAGGCGACGCATTGGCCATCGATGATCGCGAGATATTGCCAATTGGCGGACACATTGTTTCCAACCTGCCTTATAACATTGGGACCGCTTTGCTCGTGGGATGGCTCACGGGTGACGCTTGGCCGCCCCATTGGCAAAGCCTGACGCTGATGTTTCAGCGTGAAGTTGCGGAACGGATCATCGCGCGGCCAGCGAGTTCCCATTATGGTCGACTCGCGATCCTTTCGCAGTGGCGTGCAAAGGCAACGCTGGCGCTGCCTGTTCATCGCTCAGCGTTTACGCCGCCGCCAAAGGTGATGTCAGCCGTCGTCCACTTGACGCCGCTTGAAGCGCCAGAAGGCATCCAGTGCTCAGTTCTCGAAAGCCTAACCGCAGCGGCTTTCGGTCAGCGCCGCAAAATGCTCAGGCAGAGCCTAAAATCTCTTCCCAATGCGCTCGATGCCCTCGCGACGCTCGGCATAGCCACCGATCGGCGACCAGAAACGCTTAGTGTTGAAGAATTTGTTGCCGTCGCGCGCCTGCTTACGGCTTCTGAGGTGCCTCACCCACCACTGGCTTCGGTGTAATCGCTTCCGCCGCTACGGGCGTTGGTGGGGGTGGTGCGCCCTTCGCAATGGCAGCCGCCAATTGCGCGCGCTCGGGGCAAGAGGTTGGACAAATCCGTTCAATACGCGCAAGATTTTCCTTGGCCTTGGTCATCGCGCCCTTCTGCACCAGCGCTTCCCCTTGACCGGCGAGGGCCACAAGATCGTTCGGATCAAGGCGCAAGGCCTCACGGTAAAAGCGGATCGCCTTGCCGGGCAAATTCTGCACCCGCGCGATGCGCGCCAGTGCGTTGTATGCGGGACGGTTGCGCGGATCGATGGCCAGTGCTGACTCGAGCGTGTCATTGGCTTGATCAAGGCGATTGGCCGCAATATCACCCTGCGCTTGGTTCGTCAGCGCGACAGAGTCAGGGTTGATTTGATCATCCGCTCCCTTTTTACCGTAGCTTACACTCGACACAGTGGCGAGCAAGAGGGACAGGGCAAGAGCGGGTGCCGCAAAACGCATGAGTATCTCCAGAAACGACGAACGAGCCATGATTAGCAGGTCCTTGCCAGCCTTGCGACAAAAAATCCATCGGTTCCATCCTGAGCCGGGGTCAGTAAACGTCCCGGCCCTTCGGGACGCCCGAGACTAAGCTTGGTGTCCCCCGGCGCAAAGTCTAAATTGCGCGCGAGAAAGGCGGTAACCTGATCCGCTCCCTCTTCGGAAAGCAATGAACAGACGGCGTAAACCAACACGCCGCCTGGCGCGACCAGCGGCGCGGCAACGGCCAATATCTCTGCTTGCAACTGCATCGTCCGCTTAAGGCGCTGCGGCGTCAGGCGCCACCGCAACTCGGGATTGCGCCGCCAAGTTCCGCTGCCAGAGCACGGCGCATCGACCAGCACGCAAGCCGCAGTCCCCGCAAGATCAGCAAGCGCTTCCATTTCCCGCTTAGGGTCAAGAAGACGCGTTTCGATCCCCACTGCGCCCGCGACTGCTGCTCTTTGCGGCAATCGGCTCAAGCGCCCGCGATCGGTGTCACAAGCGATCAAACGTCCCTTTCCGGCCAAATCCGCCGCGAGCGCGAGCGTCTTTCCGCCTGCCCCGGCGCAGAGGTCAATCACGGTCTGCCCCGGCGAAACGGCGCACGCCTCTGCGATCAATTGACTTCCGGCGTCTTGAACTTCGATCAAACCATGCGCTTCTGGCAAAGACTTGAGCACAATATTGTCGGGGAGACGAACACCCCACCGGGTTCCCTCAATCGCAACGGCCCCGTCAAAGAGCGCGAGCGCTTCTGTGCGTGTTGCCTTGAGCGTGTTAACGCGCAGATCGAAGGGAGCCCGAGCGAGCAGAGCTTCTTGTTCGCCTGCGGGAATCCGCTTCTCAAGCCAAGCGGGCAATAGCCTCGGCTTCGCAGCGACTTCTGCTTCGCCAATCGACGGGGGCCCATAGCCCGGCTCGCCAAATAGCGGAACAAGGTCTTCAAAAGCGAGCAGCGCTGCGCGCCCAGATGATGGCACATCACCAAAGGCCCGGATCGCGCGGTAAACGATTTCAGAAATGGCGCGCCTATCCTTAGAACCGGCATAACGACGCTCGCGGAACCAACGGCCGATGATCGTATCGGCGGCGGCACCATCATCGCGCGTTGCAACGATAATCAGGTCGAGCAGCTCAATGGCCGCCTGTACGCGGGCGGCTGGTGTCATGCTGTGTTAGCCTTGTGTTGGGTAATTAGGGGCTTCGCGTGTAATCGTCACATCGTGCACATGGCTTTCGCGCAGGCCCGCGTTTGTAATTTGAATAAAGGTCGCACGCTTTTGCAGATCGGAAATCGTTGCCGATCCGGTGTAGCCCATGGCTGCCTTCACACCGCCTACCAATTGGTGGATAACATCGCTTGCAGGGCCTTTGAAAGCGACCTGCCCTTCAATGCCTTCGGGCACGAGTTTCAGCTGATCCTTTATGTCTTGCTGAAAATAACGGTCTGCCGATCCCCGCGCCATTGCGCCAACTGAGCCCATGCCGCGATAGCTTTTGAATGCGCGGCCCTGCGATAGGAATGTCTCGCCTGGCGCTTCCGCCGTTCCGGCTAAAAGCGATCCGACCATAACCGAGGAAGCTCCGGCTGCGAGCGCCTTGGCAATATCGCCCGACGTTCGTAAGCCGCCATCTGCGATAATCGGCACATCAGACTTTGCCGCTTCTTCTGCGCAGTCCATGACTGCCGTCAATTGCGGCACACCAACGCCAGCAACGACCCGCGTTGTGCAGATCGAGCCCGGCCCGATGCCCACTTTTATGCCGTCCGCGCCAGCATTGATGAGCGCGCGCGTCGCAGCCGCTGTCGCAACATTCCCCGCAACAATCTGCACGCTTTCCGAAAGCGCCCTAACGCGCTCAACAGCGAGGGAAACCATCTTTGAATGGCCGTGCGCAGTATCAATAACGATAAGATCGCATTCGGCGTCAATGAGCGCCTGTGTCCGTTCAAACCCGGCATCGCCCACGGTGCTCGCCGCAGCGACGCGCAGCCGCGATGCCCCATCCTTTGTCGCATTCGGATAGGCCACAGCCCGCTGCATGTCTTTCACGGTGATCAGGCCGACACAGTGGAAATTCGCATCAACAACCAACAGTTTTTCAATCCGCCGTTGATGAAACAGCCGCTTCGCCTCGTCTTGCAAAACACCCGCCTGCACGGTCACAAGGCCCTCATGCGTCATCAATTCTGAAACTGGCTGGTTCGGGTTTGCGGCAAAGCGCACATCGCGGTTGGTCAAAATACCAACAAGCTTGCCGCCCTTTTCAACCACGGGGATACCCGAAATCTTATGGTGTGCCATCAACGTTTGCGCTTCAGCAAGCGTTGCGTCTGGCGTGATCGTGATTGGATTAACGACCATGCCTGATTCGAAGCGTTTGACCTGCCGAACGGCGGCGCATTGCTCCTCAATGGTGAGATTGCGGTGGAGCACGCCTAAGCCACCCAATTGCGCCATGACAATCGCCATGTCGGCTTCCGTCACCGTATCCATCGCAGAGGAAAGAATGGGAATGTTGAGCGCTATAGCGCGCGTGACGCGCGTTTGCGTATTGGCTTGGCTCGGCAAAACGTCAGAAGCGCCCGGCTGAAGCAAAACATCATCAAAAGTCAAGCCAAGCCGGATGTCCATTACCACTCATTTCCTAATTCGATTCGTGGCGGCCCATGTAACCAGCCTTGCAGCGGAAGTCACCTCCCCCACCGCGCTTTTCAGCGGCGCGATAGCAGTCGCCTGGCCGCATCAACATGCATCGTTTCAATCATCCGCCCTTCATAGCGCTCTGCGCCGCCGCGCGCGGCTTCAATGAGCGCCTGAGCCTCAGCAATTTCCTGCGCGGAAGGCGACCACTGGGCATTGGTCGTCGCAATCTGATTTGGGTGAATGAGCGTTTTGCCGTCAAAGCCGAGCCGCTGCCCTTCGGTGCACTCAGCCAATAGGCCAGCGGGATCTTCGAGACCGTTGAACACGCCGTCTAGCGCCCAAATGCCAGCGGCACGTGCTGCCAGAATGATCGTCTGAAGCGCGACGCCCATACTCGCGCGGCCACAAGCAGGCGGAATATGCAAGCTGGTCGCGAGATCATTCGTTCCCACGATGAGCCCCACCATACCCTCGACTGCTGCAATCCCGCTGGCATTGAGCACCCCGCGCGGCGTTTCGATCATCGCGAGGAGCGGCTTTCCCGTGCCGGCAATCACGGTTGCGGCGAGCGCGGCCGTTTCAACTTTTGGCAAGACGACAAAATCACACCTCGATTGCGCGACGGCGGCACTATCGTCTGTGTACCATTCGCTTTCGGGTCCGTTGATCCTGATCGCGCAACGCCGCGCGCCAAAACCCTCTTGAGCAGCCAAGACCGCCGCCGCACGTGCCTCATCCTTCTTGTCAGGCTTCACAGCATCTTCTAGGTCAAGGATGATCATGTCTGCATCCAGCCCCTTCGCTTTTTCAATCGCGCGCGGATTGGAAGCGGGAAGATAGAGCGCGGAGCGCGGCGGAAGCGAAAGATCAGTCATGACAGACTATGCTTGGCGGAAATACGAAGCCACGGCAATATCACGCTCTAAAACAGAGTCCGTGCGATACAACAAGAGCGCGAATCGAAACAGCGCCGCCAAAGCGCGCGCTAATTGACCTGCCGGTCGCGCCCTGCCCAATAGGGCGCGCGGAGATCTTTGCGGAGAATTTTGCCGCTCGCGTTGCGCGGGAGCGCTTCGATGACATCGATCGTTTTGGGCACTTTGAAACCTGCAATGCGCGTGCGGGCCCAAGTGATGATCGTCTCTGGGTCAATCACATGGTCAGGCTTGGCAACGCACACGGCTTTTACGGCCTCCCCCCATTTTTCATCAGGCACGCCGATCACAGCCACTTCGAGCACATCAGGATGGCCATAAATCGCACTTTCAACTTCTGCGGGATATACATTTTCTCCGCCAGAAATGATCATGTCCTTCACCCGGTCATGAATATAAAGATAGCCATCTTCATCGAGATAACCCGCGTCGCCGGTGTGGACCCAACCCTCGGTTGTCACGGTCTTCGCGGTTGCATCTGGGAGGTTCCAATAACCCGTCATATTGCTCGACGAGCGCGTGAGGATCTCCCCCACCGCGCCAATGGGCAAGGGATTTCCCGCGGTGTCGACGATCAGAAGCTCTACTCCTGGAAGGGCTTTTCCGGCAGAACGCATGCGTGCATTGCCCGCGGGATCATGATCCTCTGGCGGGAGCATAACGATGGTGCCAGCCGTTTCGGTCATGCCGTAAGCCTGTATGAACTCTGCGCCAAAAAGCGCGAGGCTCTGGCGCAAAAGATCAAGGGGAATGGGCGCTGCGCCGTATAATATATATTTGAGACGGCTGAAATCGACGCGCGCGCAGCGCGGGTGGTTGACCAAAATTTGCAGCGCGGCGGGCACAATGAACAGCCGCGTTATGCCGTCTTGCTCAACCGCGTCAAAAAAACCATCTGGGGTAAATTCGGGCAACACAACGCCAGGAAGCCCCGCGGCCAGAGCCATGATACCAAGCCCTGTTCCGCCGATATGCGCGCACGGCATCGCAATCAAAACGACCTCATCATCATCCCATTTTGTATGTGGGAGCGCCGCATCGTTCGTCGCTTTCCGCAGCCCAAACAGGTTTCTATTGGATATGGCAACGCCTTTTGGGTTGCCTGTCGTGCCCGACGTATAGAGCTGGAGCACAGCATCATGCTCACTTGTTGGGGTGAAGGGTGTGCGCTGCGCGGTTTCAATCAATGTGGTGGCCTCCGCCGCATTGAGGATCCTTGGTTGATGCGCGAGCTGCCCCTCAAGTGCGGTGGCGACCCCTTCAAATCCTGGCCCGGCAAAGACCAGCTTTGCCTTGGTATCATTGAGAATATAGGCCCATTCGGGTGGGGCCAGCCGCCAGCCGATCGGAGCCATGACGACGCCAAGCCGCGCCGCGCCGTAAAAAAGCGTAAAATAGAGCGCGCTATTCTTACCAATCCACGCGATCCTATCGCCCTTTTTAAGGCCCGCTGCGAGCAAGGCGCTTGCAACCCGCGCGGTACGCTCTTCGAGCTCCGCATAGGTCCAGCGTTTGTCGCCTTCACTCAGCGCGTGGCCCGTCGGGCGCTCTTGCGCCCAATGCGTGATGAAATCTTCAAAGGTGATCAGATTGGTTACATCTTGCATCGTTTCTCTGTCCCGCGCCGGCTCTCTTAGGCTTGAGGTATGGCAGAGATTGCAGCGAGGTAAAGCTTTGCTTTGCGTCGCCTATTGCGGCGGCACAAACGCCTGTTTTCGGCGTATAAAAGCTGGCAAGGCCTCAGCGCGCTTTGAATGATCGGCAAGCGCAGGGAAATGATCCCACTGAAAAAGAGGGGCGTAGGCCTCGCTTAGAAAGCGCACGACACAGGCGATTGCGATGTCATCATGGCCCGGCATTTCTCCAAACCACCAAGCCCGTTTCCGTTCGGCACAGGCACGTTCCAGCGCCGTCACCGCCGCGATGATTTGGCCTTCAGAACGCGCGACAAAGTCAGCGTCGAGCCCAGTTGAAAACAGCTTTGCATAGAAAAATGATACCGCTTTATCTGCCGCCCCGGTGATCAATGCGATGCGCTGAAAGGCCGCCCAGCGCGCGGGGCCCATTTCTGGAATGAGGGCCCGCTCGGGCCCAACACGCTCATCAAGAACGCCCAATATCGCGCCGCTATCGATCAGCGCCTCACCGCTCTCCAGAATAAGCGTTGGCACGCGCTTGAGCGGATTGTGCTGCACAAACTTGTCGCTGTCCCCAAAGCTTGACCAGGGCAAATGCTCAAAATCTAGGCCGTATAGGTCAAGGGCCACACCGACACGGCGGACAAAGGGCGAATCGAATTGGCCGATGAGTTTCATACTGGGGAATTAGTGGCGGAAATGCCGCATGCCTGTAAAGACCATGGCGAGCCCCTGTTCGTCGGCTGCGGCAATCACTTCATCATCGCGGATCGAACCACCAGGCTGGATCACCGCCGTTGCGCCCGCTTCGGCCGCAGAAAGCAAACCGTCAGCGAACGGGAAGAACGCATCTGAGGCAACGGCACTGCCCACCGTGCGGGGTGCAGCCCAACCATAGGTCGCTGCCGCTTCCGCCGCCTTGAGCGCGGCAATGCGGGCTGAATCGCGTCGGTTCATCTGGCCCGCGCCAATCCCCGCCGTTACGCCGTCCTTAGCATATACAATTGCGTTCGATTTGGTGTGCTTGGCAATCGTCCAAGCAAAAAGGCAGTCAGAGAGCTCCTGCGCGGTGGGCGCACGCTTGGTCACCACTTTGAGATCATTCTGCGAAACCTGACCATTGTCCCTATTTTGAACGAGGAAGCCCCCAGCAATGTTTTTGATATTCAGCCCGCTGCGCTTTGGATCCGGCAAGTCTCCCGTCAAAAGCAAGCGGAGGTTCTTCTTTTTCGCAAACACAGCCTTTGCCGCATCGTCTGCATCTGGCGCGGCGACGACTTCGGTAAAGATGCCCGCCATGGCTTCTGCTGTCGGGCCATCGAGAGGGCGATTGACCGCGATGATGCCGCCAAAGGCAGATACACTATCGCACTCCAAAGCGTTTTTATAGGCTTCGGCCAGCGTCGCGCCGGTCGCCACGCCACACGGATTCGCATGTTTCACAATTACGACGGTCGGCGGGCCATCGAGGAACTCGCTGACGAGTTCGAGGGCAGCATCTGCATCGTTATAATTGTTATAACTCAGCGCTTTGCCCTGAACCTGCAGGGCCTGTGCAACGCCTTTGGCATGCGGACCTGCCGGAATATAAAGTGCCGCGGATTGATGCGGATTTTCGCCGTAGCGCAATTCTTCTCGCTTCTGACCCGTGATCGCCAGCGTATCGGGGAAAACCTGCCCTTGATCGGCCATGGCAAACCATTGGCTGATCATGCCGTCATAGGTCGCGGTCAGGGCATAGGCTTTGGCAGCAAATGTCTTCCGCTGCTCCAAAGTCGTCGACCCGCCAGACACCAAAGCATAGTCCGCCGGATCGGTCACAATCGCCACATGCGCGTGGTTCTTTGCCGCAGAACGCACCATCGAGGGGCCGCCAATGTCGATATTCTCGATAATCTCGTCGCGTGACGCCCCTTTCGCCACGGTCGCCGCAAACGGGTAAAGATTGACGACGACCAAATCGATGGCACCAATTGAATGTTCAGCCATTGAGGCTAAATGCTCAGGATTATCGCGCACCGCAAGCAGCCCGCCGTGCACCTTGGGATGGAGCGTCTTCACGCGCCCGTCCATCATTTCGGGAAAGCCGGTCAGCTCAGAAATATCCTTCACGATGAGCCCCGCATCACGCAGCGCCTTGGCAGTTCCGCCGGTTGAAACCAGCTCAACACCCTGCGCGGCAAGGGCAGCACCCAATTCTGCCAAACCGTTTTTGTCGGACACTGAGAGCAGTGCCCGTTTGATCTTTACTTCGGCCATAGTCACTTTCCTTGAATTTACCCTGCGCGGCGCAAGACCCAGCTGATCGACGCGCCCCCGGGGGGTGCCTCACCGCTCACCACGATTTGTTGCGTGTTATAGAGCGCGCCGTCGCCATCGACCCATAAACTGTCGTCAATGGTAACAGCGCCGCCCGTCGCTTTGAACTGCCAGAGTGGCCCTTCGTCGATCCGGAGCAATGCCCCCTGCCCGTCCGCAGTCGGCGTCGCTTCAACGGCCGCCCCAAGATGAAAGCGCACGCAAAATGACGATTGCTGCGGCTTCCTGCGCGCATTGCCCGGAAGCAGCACATCGTCACAGCGGATCTCGCGGCCATCTATGGAAACCGCGAGACTGCGCCGATGGACCAAACCAATCCGCTTTTCATAGCCGTCATGGCTCGCAACAATTTTACTAAACTGATCGGTCTCTTGGCGATCCACTTCGATCTGCTCAACGCCTTTGCCCAGCAGGCCATCACTATGGACGGCGGTTGAATTACTATCGGCCAGCGTAAGCGTTGAGTGCGCGGCCGTTGTTCGCAAACCAACAGCAAGGCTTGCCGGGATAACCAATCCTGCCGCGCGCGCTCCGCCGCAGTTAACGATCAACCGGTCTGCGCCATCACTCACCTCAATTGCCAAGGTAGACGCACAGCCCGTTGTCGCGACGCGGCTGACGGGCGGCGGAGCGGCATCAACAACGACGATGCTATTGCCCGCTGTAATCCGTTGATAACCCCAATCGCGCGCTTGGCGCAGCGGCCTTGCGCGCACGCGCGATGCCTTGACCACGGCGCTCACGTCGCGCGCGCTGATTGCTGCACTGCCTTGCCAATTTCCCAAGCCGCCGTCGCCGAGCACGACTGCAAGGAGCGCTGGAACGCCGCGCTCTACGGCGTCATCGATAAAGGCCGGAAACGGAATCTTGCGCGCTTCATAAACGGCTTCCAACATCGATAATGTCGCGATGATATCAAGAAGGTTTTGCGGCGAACGGCAGGCCGATCCGCCGTCTGGCAGCAACGCCGACGCCAGCGCGCGCTCTAGCCCCGCTTCGCCCACGATCCGGCGCGGCTCGCCACCCGGCATCAAAAGCCCTGCTGCGACAACGCCTGACCACGCAACAACACGCGGCATCCCCAAGTGTGCCCGGTCAGCCGCCCGGTCAAGATGACGCGCGCCGCGTGCAATCGCATTGAGAACCGATGAGCGGTAGACGAGATCAGAGGTTGAAAGGATCATGCGCGCATTAAGCGCCCAGTTTAGGATCCGCATGCCCCATAATTCGGGGGCCCACGCCTTTTCCGAAACATTTTCGCCGTAGCGCGCGAGCCATTGCCGCATGAGATTTTCAGCGATCGCACTTGCCGCTTTAGGGTCATCCAGCGTCGCAAGATCGCGTAGCCAGCCGAAGCTTTGAACATAATCACGAAAGAGGGCTGACGGCGACTCTTCGCCAAAACTTGAGTCTTCAACCGCGCAACTATGCGCCCAACGCGCAATCCTGCCTTCCGCGAGTGACTCGCCGCGAAGCGGATTGCCGGGTAAGGGGTCAACCGGCGCGACGAGCAGCTTGAGCGGATATCGCCCCTTCAGGCGGAATTTATGGAGCGGCGTTCGCCACGTCAGCCGGTAAAACTGATTGGCAAGCCGCTCGCCCAGCGACAGGCCGCCAAGACCGCGCGCCCGCACGAGCCGCTTGCCTTGCTCAATGCCATCGAGGTCTGGGGTAGGAATGTCCGCTTCGCTCATAGCCCCCGCAAAGCGCTGATGTTGTCAGCATATGCAGTGGGGCCACCTTTAAATGTTGCCGTGCCAGCAACCAAAACATCAGCGCCAGCAGCGATAACCTTCGGCGCGGTCTTTGCGTCTACTCCGCCATCAACTTGCAAGCGAATATCACGCTCGGTCTTGTCAATCATCTTGCGGATCGCCTCAATTTTGCGCAATTGGCTTTCAATAAAGCTTTGCCCGCCAAAGCCTGGGTTGACGCTCATCACCAAAATTAAATCGACATCGTCGATAATATAATCAAGCATCTTGGCGGGCGTCGCCGGGTTTAAAGACACACCGGGCTTTTTGCCAAGAGCCCGAATTCGCTGCACCGTGCGATGGAGATGGGGCCCGGCTTCCTGATGCACGGTGATATAGTCCGATCCCGCCTCAGCAAAGGCATCGAGCATCACATCAACCGGAGATATCATGAGGTGAACATCCATCACCTTGGCCGTATGCGGGCGCAGCGCTTTGACGACCATGGGGCCAATCGTGATATTGGGAACGAAATGCCCGTCCATCACATCGACGTGAATCCAGTCAGCCCCCGCCGCGTCGATCGCGCGCACTTCTTCGCCGAGACGCGCAAAATCTGCCGAGAGAATCGAAGGCGCAATAAGAATGGGTTTGCTCATTGCGATTGGGCCATAAAGCGGGATGTCCGCTCAGGCAAGCGGACTCAAGATGTTGTAAACCGCGCGATGAAAAAACCATCCATGTTGTGCCGGGGCTGAATTCGGACCCAGCCTTCAGACGCGGCGATCAGCCCCGCTGGCAATTCCCGCGTTTCAACGGGAAACCGCTTCAAATCAGCGGCCTGTGCGACGTTTTCGCCTTCTTCTGGTTCCAGCGAACAAGTCGCGAAAATCAAAGTCCCGCCGGGCTTTAACCACTGAGACGCGCGCGTGAGCAGCCTTGCTTGTGTCAGCGCGAGCGCGGCAATATCGCGCGGCCGAACGCGGTGGAGAACGTCAGGATGGCGGGCAAAGATGCCAGTGGCGGTGCACGGCGCATCGAGCAATATGGCATCAACGGGCGCTGCCGGCTCCCATTTCAAAACATCGGCTTCGATCAATTGCGCCTCCAATTGGGTCCGGTCCAGATTGTCGCGAACGCGCTCAAGGCGGCGTGCTTGAGAATCGACCGCTATGACATCCCAGCCAGCAGCTGCCAGCTGCATCGTCTTGCCGCCAGGCGCTGCGCAGAGATCAAGCACAGTGCGGCCAGAGCCTGTGCCAAGCAGGCGGGCAGGAACCGAGGCCGAAAGATTTTGCACCCACCACGCGCCCTCGCCGTAGCCCGGCAGATCAGTGACACTTTGGTTGCGCTTTATCCGCACATGTCCCGGGGCCAAGCTTTCCCCCTCTAGCGCGGCAACCCACGCTTCGGTTGTCGCGGGGTCTCGCAGTGTTAAGTCCATTGCCGGCGGCACCGAAAGCGAAAGGCAAGCCCCATCGACCATCGCCTGTCCCCACGCAGCTTGCCACCGCGCCTCTACCGCCGGGGGCAGCATTGGAACCGTGCGGAGCGCGGCCCCCTGCCGGAGCAGAGCGCCCAAGACGCCGTGAACAAGACGACGCGGCCCCCCATCGACCAAGGGCAGCGCCGTTGCCACGACGGCGTGATGCGGTGTTTCAAGGATGAGCGCCTGAACCAGCGCGAGGCGCAACACCATACGCGCCTTGGAATCGTCGGGCAGGCGCTGCTGTGTGGCGCCGTCAATGAGATCATCAAGATCGGGCAAGCGCCGCAAGGTTTCTGAGGCAATCGCGTGCGCAAAGGCGCGGTCAGCCGGATTGCTGAGATCTTGCGTCGCGGCGTTGAGCGCGGTTTCAAGCGGTTGGCCCCGGCGCATCACAGCGTCTAAAAGGCGAAGCGCAGAGCGGCGCGAGCCAAAGCCCGCCGGATCAGTATCATTCATGCCGCGCGCCATAGCCGCCTTTCCGTCGCGCGTCGATGCAGTCTCAATACCCGTTGCTCGGTGCACCGAGCGGATGATGAGTGACAGCGGTTTCTCACCGTGGCATGTCATGCGCACACCCAGTCCGGAGCAAAATCATGCGCGCATTCCTGTATGGCCTTTGTCTGGTGGCCCTCGCACTGCCGGCCGTCGCCCAAGCGCCATCGGCCCTCGACACGATTATCAGTGATCACTGGCAGTGGTGGCTGAGCAAGCACCCCGTTTCAGCAACCAGTCTTGGGGTGCATAGCTATGACGATAAGCTCCAAGATCTAAGCCTCACGGCCGCAGACCAAGAAGCGGCGGACGCGCGCGCGCTGCTCGCGCGCCTCAATGCGCTCCCTTCCGCCGCACTTTCCACGGCGGACCGCACCAACAAGGGCGTCCTTGCGCGGCTTTTATCTGAGCAAATTGAGGGCAATCGGTTCGGCGAGCGCATGATGCTCTTTTCAACCTATGCGGGCTGGCACCAGAGCTTTGCTGATATGGCTGGCAGCCTGCCATTCAAGAATCGGCTGGATTTTGAGAATTACCTAACGCGGCTGCGGCTCTATCCTAGGCTCAATGGCGAGGCGATTGCCATCTCGCGGCGCGCGGTCAAACAGGGCTATGTTCAGCCATGCGAAGCCCTTGGTGGTTTTGAAAACACAATTACGGGCGCTGTTGCGGGCGACCCGCGGCAAACTCGCTTTTTTGAACCCTTTGCGCACCCGCGCCCTGCGCGCATCTCAGAAGGCGATTGGGCCGATCTTCAAGGGCGCGCTGAGCATATTATTACCGATATTTTAGTCCCTGAATACAAAAGGTTCTACATCTTTTATACGACAGAATATAAACCTAAATGCGCGCGCGCCATTGGCGTTTCTGCTCTGCCTCAGGGGCCAGCCTATTACGCCTTTCAAGTCCGTGCGCACACAACGACGACGCTATCGCCCGATCAAATCCACCAAATCGGGCTGAGCGAAGTCACGCGGATCAAGGCACGGATGGACCAAGTGGCAAAAGCAGCAGGCTACGCGTCGCGCGAAGCGATGATTGCCGAGATGCGCTCAAACCCCAAGTATTTTGCGCACTCTCCCGAGGCGTTGGTGGCCGCTGCTGCGGCAACGGCAAAGCACATTGACGGTATGATGCCCACCTATTTTAAAACACTGCCGCGCCTTTCATACGGGATCAGAACGATCCCGGCTGAAACGGCAGAAACGACGACCACCGCCTATTACGGGCCTGGATCTCCTGCATCGGGACTGGCCGGGAATTTCTATGTCAACACATCGAAACTGAACCAGCGCCCCTTGTGGGAACTCCCGGCGCTCACCGCGCACGAGGCGGTTCCCGGGCATCACCACCAGATCGCGTTGCAGCAAGAGCTCGCCCTGCCCGAGTTTCGCAAGAATTTAACCGGTTTTACCGCCTTTGTCGAAGGCTGGGGGCTTTATGCCGAGTTTTTGGGCGAAGAGATGGGGCTTTACGACACGCCCGAAAAAATGATGGGGCGGCTTTCCTATGAAATGTGGCGCGCGTGCCGCCTCGTCGTCGATACCGGCATTCACGCGCAAGGATGGTCAAAAGCCCGCGCTGTAGCCTTCATGCGCGACAATACGGCGCTAACTGACGCCAATATCGAAGCCGAGGTTAACCGGTATATCTCTTGGCCGGGCCAAGCCCTTGGTTACAAAATTGGGGAACTCAAAATCCGCGAGCTTCGCGCGCGCGCTGAAGCAGCACTGGGTGACAAATTTGATTTGCCCTCCTTTCATGATGCCATTTTGATGCAGGGCGCAGTGCCGCTCGACGTGCTCGACCAACAGATTGATGATTGGATCAAAATAGTGAAGTCGGAGTAGAGCACGCGCTTCAGAGTGACCGCTCAGGCCATTCTCAGCCTCGTGGAGGGTTCAATAGGACCTTCGGGCTACCGGGGTAGCCAAAGTGGCTGTAGGACGCCTGAAATAGCGATTTGACCCCTTTAAAAGCCTATTCGCAGTTTTGCGTTGGTTTCAGCGAAACGAACGAAAAGATGGAAGGCGACCAGTGACCGCATAAGAGCGCCGTGATTGGACTGTGAATCGTCATTGCCCGCAGAGCAAAGCAAGATTTTCTCTAAGGAACGCGTTTCGTTTCGGCGGCTTGCTCCTTGCGCTCCTTACGCGCTTTTTCCATTTGCTTTTGCCAGCATCCCGTCCAGCCCATTGCCCCTGAGGCTGAGCAGCTTCCAGCCCCCGATTGGCCAAGTGCCATGAGATCATCAGCGTGGACGGCCCAGCTTTGATTTTCTGGTGAAATTTTTTGCTGGCGCAGATTTTTAGGAATGCGGTAGCGTTCGGTTTCAGGCGCAACGACACAGATCATTCCGGCCGGACAAGGATCATTGCCAAAAATGATGAGCTTTCGCTCGATACCATCGGTTGGCACTTGCTCTTGCGCAAGGACAGGCTGCGCCGAAAGCGTGAGGAAAAGGGCAAGGCTGAGAGGTCGGATTCGCATGGTCAGAGTGTGTCGGCTTCTCATCCTGAATGCAAGGTGACCGGCGCGAGACAATCCTAAATCCGTTCTGACAGGCGGATTGCGGCGCGGCAGCCAAAGCGGATAGCCGCTGCAAGAATCGGGTAACCTGGCGCTTTCTCAGCTCCAGCGGCCATTGCCGTCGCCTTATGTTCAAGCTCTTCCGCCCGAAATTCAGTAATTGTCGCCTTTAGCTTGGGCTCTTCGTCGCCGAGCCCTTCAATTTGCGCGCTGTAGTGCGCGTCAATCTCGGTCTCTATCGCTGCTGTACACGCCATGGCTGCCTCAGGGCCGATCAACGCCGTCGCCGCGCCTAAAGCAAAACCGGCCACGTGCCAAAACGGCTGCAGCAGCGTCGGCGCAACCCCGCGCTCCACCATCATGGCGTTAAATACGTCAAGATGCCGCGCTTCTTGCGTCGCCATGTGGCGGATAGACCGGGCCGCTGGATGACGCGTACCGAGAACCGCCAACTGCCCTGCATAAATACGCGCAGCGCCGTATTCACCCGCTTGATCGACGCGGATCATTGTTTTGACGTCGGGCCGCTTCACCGCATGCTCCTGCGTAACAAGGCTAGTATCAAAAGCCCGCCTAACCCCGAAAACAGGGCATTAAAACCAGCGAGTGAGACCCCGAGCAGCGTCCATTGCGGCACATTGCAGCTGACAATCGGCGCCTGTGCAATTGTGCTGAGCGAAGGCAGTCCCTCTGTCACCAACGCGCAGTGGGTAAATCCTTTGAAAACGCCGTATTCTACGCCGGCGTGATAAAAGCCAATCAGCCCGCTCACCAAAATCGCGAGCGCGGCGAATGCGATCAAAAAGCGCTGCCAGCCTTTTCCGCGCACCAGAAAGGCACACAGCGCGAGCACGATGGCTGTGTAGTGCGGCCAACGCTGCCAATGGCACATTTCGCACGGAAAAAGACCGCCAAAAAACTGCGATCCCAACGCACCAATCATGAGCACGGCGGGAAGGAGAAGCGCCAGCCAGCGTGCGCGGCCCAATGCTGTCATCGCACGCGCCGACTATTTCTTGCGCTTGACGGGAACGGCCTTTGCAGGGGCCGCCTTTGCCAATCGCCCGAGGGTTTGCAGCGCATAATAGAGCTGATAATCCTTGATGCCCTTAGCTTTTAGCTCTTCAGCCGTAGCCGAGAAGCGCGGATCGGGCTTGGCATCGGCCTCAAGCGTCGCATTATCGACCTTGTCTTGATTGATAAGGTGGCGACCAAGATCGGCCTCGCGGAAGCGCGGGCGCACCTTGTAATCAGGATCACTAAGCTGCGGAACGGCGATATCAGGCTCGATGCCGCCCTCTTGAACCGAGCGCCCCGACGGTGTGTAGTAGCGCGCGACGGTCAGGCGAAGCGCCGACTTGCCATCAAGATCAATCAGCGACTGGACCGAGCCCTTGCCAAAACTCCGCTCACCCATCACGAGCGCC
>JBEGTP010000338.1:0-4084 GCA_041179365.1 Pseudomonadota bacterium | reverse complement strand
CGGTAGAATCGACGATCACCTTCTGGTCCACCGTCACGCCAGGCAGCGGCGTGACTGAGGAGCCCGTCGCGATCATGATTTTCTTCGCGGTGTAGGCGGTGCCTGCAACCGTGATGCTGTTGGCACTCGTGAAGGCCGCCGCGCCCTTGATCCAATCCACCTTGTTCTTCTTGAACAGAAACTCGATCCCGCCAGTTAGCTCGCCAACCGCCTTGGTCTTCTCCGCGTGCATCTGATCAAGGTTGAGCGAGACAGATTTGAACTCGACCCCAAACTTCGCCAGCGCACCCGAATGCGCCTCCTCATATAGCTCGGAGGCGTGCAGGAGCGCCTTAGAAGGGATGCACCCGACATTGAGGCAGGTGCCCCCCAGAGTGTCGCGCGCCTCCACACAGGCCGTCTTCAACCCCAGCTGCGCCGCGCGGATCGCGGCAACATAGCCGCCAGGGCCTGCGCCGATGATGATGAGGTCGTAGGGGGTGGTCGTCATTTCTCGGCTCCTCACAAATCAATCAAAAGCCGGGTCGGGTCTTCAATCGCATTTTTGAGCGCCACAAGGAAGGTCACGGCCTCACGCCCATCGATCAGACGGTGGTCATAGCTGAGTGCCAGATACATCATCGGGCGCACAACCACTTGGCCGTCGCGGACGACGGGGCGATCTTCGATGCGGTGGAGGCCAAGCACCGCAGACTGCGGGGGATTGATGATCGGGGTGGACATCAGGCTGCCGAACACGCCGCCATTGCTGATCGTGAAGGTGCCGCCCTTCATATCGTCCATTGTCATCGTGCCGTCCTTGGCCTTTTTGCCGAACTCACCGATCGTGCGTTCAATCGTCGCGACCGACATGTCTTGCGCGTCACGGATCACGGGGACCACCAAGCCATTGGGTGCCGAGACCGCCACTGAAATGTCCGCGTAATTGCGGTAGACGATTTCTTCGCCCTCTATGCTCGCGTTCACAGCGGGAATATCGCGGAGCGCCATACAGGCAGCCTTCACGAAAAAGCCCATGAAGCCGAGGCGAACGCCGTGCTTCTTTTCGAACAAATCTTTGTATTTGGCCCGCGCTTCCATCACCGCACTCATATCCACGTCGTTAAACGTGGTGAGCATCGCGGCGGTGTTCTGCGCTTCCTTGAGGCGCTTGGCCACGGTCTGGCGAATGCGGGTCATGCGAACGCGTTCTTCGGGGCGGCTACCGGCCGAAGCGCTGGGGGCGGGGGGCGCAGTATCGGGGCTTGAAACAGGAGCGGGCGCACCTTCGGCGGCCATCACGTCTTCCTTGGTCAGGCGGCCGTCTTTGCCCGTGCCTTTGATCTTCGATGGGTCCAGCCCGCGCTCTAGCACAAGGCGGCGGACCGAGGGCGATAGGGTAAGATCGGCGGCCTCAGGAGGAGCCGACACAATTGGCGCAGCAGCGGCAACAGCCGCTTGGGCGGGTACAGCACCACTTCCCGCCTCAATCGAGGTGATCACCGCGCCCACGTTGACAGTCGCGCCTTCCAAAACCAGTTGCGCACCCATGATGCCCGCAACAGGAGCGGTGACTTCCACTGCAACTTTATCGGTTTCAAGGCTGGCAATCGGCTCGTCGGCGGCCACGGCCTCGCCGGTTTTTTTAAGCCATTGGCCCAGCGTCGCCTCGGCAATCGATTCGCCTAATGTGGGGACTTTGACTTCGGTTGACATGGTTGTTCCTTATACTCTGCGCTGGCGGCGTAACTCGCCGCGTACACTGTGCCCAAGGGCGTGGCTGACGAGGGCGGCTTGTTCGGCCTGATGCCGTTTCATGAGGCCAGTGGCAGGAGAAGCGCTCGCCTTGCGTCCGGCATAACGCGGGCGGCTTACCGCGCATTTGGCTGCGCCTAAGGCTTCTTCGATCAACGGCTCCACAAAAAACCAGGCACCATTGTTACGCGGCTCTTCTTGCGCCCAAACAACGTCTTCAAGAGCGGTCATTCGCTTGAGGCGCTTGACCAAAGGCTCTCCAGGGAAGGGGTAAAGCTGTTCAAGTCGGACGATTGCAGTGTTGGTGCCCTCAGCGGCGTTGCGCGCCTCCATCAGATCATAAGCAACTTTGCCTGAGCAGAGAACAAGCCGCTTCACATCTTTGTCTGCTGGGGCCCATGGGTCTGACAGGATCCTCATGAAGTGGCTTTCGCCCTGAAAATCTTCAGCCTTTGAAACCGCAAGCTTGTGGCGCAGCAGCGATTTGGGCGTCATCACAATGAGCGGCTTACGGAAGCTACGGTGCATTTGCCCCCGTAACAAGTGGAAGTAATTGGCTGGCGTGGTGCAATTCGCGACTTGAATATTGTCTTCTGCGCAAAGCTGGAGAAAACGCTCCAGCCGCGCGGAGCTGTGCTCTGGCCCTTGGCCTTCCCAGCCGTGCGGGAGAAGCATGACAAGCCCGTTTGCACGCAGCCATTTGCTCTCTCCGCTCGCGATGAACTGATCGATGATCACTTGCGCACCGTTTACGAAGTCTCCGAACTGGCCTTCCCACATAACCAGCGCCTTGGGCTCGGCCCCGGCAAAGCCGTATTCATAACCCAGCACGCCAAATTCTGAGAGCGGACTATCAAGCACTTCGAACCGACCATGCGGCACCGTGGCAAGCGGGATATATTTTGCTTCGGTATTTTGATCGGTCCAGACCGCATGACGCTGGCTAAAGGTGCCGCGCCCCGAATCCTGACCCGAGAGCCGGACACCAAATCCTTCCGAGAGGAGCGAGCCAAAGGCGATGGCTTCGCCCGTTGCCCAATCAAAATTCTCGCCGTTCGTAAACATCGCCTTCTTGGCATCGAGCACGCGCGCCAGCGTAGGGTGAATGGTCAGATCATCCGGAACAGAGACCAGCGTGCGGCCCAGGCCATCCATTAGTTTTTTTGGAATGCCAGTCGCAACGTTGCGTCGTGCCGTTTCTGGGTCAGCGGGCTTGGAAAGGCCCTGCCAGCGACCGCCAAACCAATCGGCGTGATTGGCTTTGTAGCTTGCCGCCGCTTCAAATTCTTGTTCAAGCAAGCCAACAAAATGGGCGATATGCTCTTGCGCCCAATGGGCATCAATCACACCCTCGGCAACAAGTTTAGGCGCGTAAATTTCACTGACGGGCGGGTGCGTTTTGATGTTCTTATACATCAGCGGCTGGGTGAAGCTTGGCTCGTCGCCTTCATTATGGCCGAAGCGCCGGTAGCACCACATGTCGATCACGATGTCGCGGTGGAAAGTCTGGCGGAATTCCATCGCCATTTTACAGGCGAAGGTGACCGCTTCTGGATCATCGCCGTTCACATGGAAGATTGGCGCTTGGACGCCCTTGGCGACATCGGAAGGGTAAGGCGAGGAGCGCGCGTATTGCGGGCTGGTGGTGAAGCCAACCTGATTGTTCACGATGAAGTGAATGCACCCGCCCGTGTTATAGCCCCGAATGCCCGAAAAGCCGAGGCATTCCCACACAATGCCTTGTCCGGCAAAGGCAGCATCGCCGTGGAGCAAAACGGGCAGAACCTGAACATGTTGGCCCTTGCCCAGATCGTCACGTGCCGTCTGGTTGGCGCGTGTCTTGCCGAGCACAACAGGGTTGACCGCTTCAAGATGCGAAGGATTGGGGACAAGGCTCATATGCACCTTGATTCCATCAAATTCGCGGTCGGTCGAAGTACCGAGGTGGTATTTCACATCACCGGATCCGCCGACATCATCAGGGTTGCCCGATCCGCCGGAAAATTCGTGGAAGATCACGCGGTAAGGCTTTGCCATCACGTTGGCGAGCACGTTCAAGCGCCCCCGATGCGGCATGCCGATCACGATTTCACGCACACCGAGCGCGCCGCCTTGCTTGATGAAGCTTTCGAGCGCGGGGATCATCGCCTCTCCGCCGTCAAGGCCGAAGCGCTTGGTGCCGACATATTTGCGCCCAAGGAATTTTTCGTACTGCTCGGCCTCGATGACTTTTGCGAGGATCGCCTTTTTGCCTTCGGGCGTGAACCCGATGGACTTATCCGCACCTTCCATCCGCTCTTGAAAGAACCGGCGCTCTTCAAGATCTGCGATGTGCATATATTCAAGGCCA
>JBEGTP010000337.1:0-5484 GCA_041179365.1 Pseudomonadota bacterium | reverse complement strand
ACCGTCCACCGGGGCGTGTATAAACGCTCGGCGGATATGACTTTGGCGTTTGAGGCCGCGCGCGCGCGCGTGGCTTCGTTTATTGGCGGGCGTGACGACGAAATCGTCTTCACCAAAGGCGCGACCGAGGGGATCAATCTTGTCGCGAACAGCTTGCCAGAAGTTCCCGGCCATGGCCGCCGCGTCCTTCTCAGCCAGTTGGAGCATCACTCCAACATCGTGCCGTGGCAGCTTGCCGGGTATGAGATCGATGTCTGCCCGCTGACAGCGGATGGGCAGATTGATTTGGACGCTGCGGAAGCGATGCTGACGCCTGCGCATAGCCTAGTGGCATTCGCCCATGTGTCGAACGTGCTGGGGTCCACGCTCAATGCAAAACGCGCGGCGACTATTGCGCGTAAAGTGGGGGCGAAGCTGCTGCTCGATGGTTGTCAGGCCGTGCCGCGCCTGCCCGTCAACGTCGCGGACCTTGACTGCGATTTTTACGTCTTCTCTGGTCACAAGCTGTATGGTCCCACCGGTGTTGGCGTGCTCTGGGGACGCAAGTCCATGCTCGACATCATGCCCCCTTATCAGGGCGGCGGCGCGATGATCGACAAGGTAAGCTTCACAGGCACGACCTACGCTCCGGCCCCGCAGCGGTTTGAGGCGGGCACGCCGATGATTATCGAAGTGATCGGGCTCCATGCGGCGATTGATTATGTTGAGAGCATAGGGCTGGAAAGCATCCACGCCCACGAAACAGCGCTGGTCAAACAAACCCGCGAGGCCCTGCGCGCTTTCAATTCCGTCACCCTGTTCGGCCCTGAAGACTCGGCTGGCATCGTCAGTTTCGCGATGCAAGGGGTGCATCCGCACGACATCGGCACGATCTTAGACGAAGAAGGTGTTGCGATCCGGGCGGGCCACCACTGCGCACAGCCGCTGATGGCGCATCTTGGCGTCCCCGCGACCGCGCGGGCGAGCTTTGGAATTTACAATGACGGGGATGACGTTGCGGCGCTCATCTGTGGTATAGAACGCGTTCAGAGGATTTTTGGATGAGTGACGTGATTAAGTCAGAAGTGGTTGAATCGGTGGAAGCGCCCCCCAAGGCACGCGTCGAAATGGAAAGTGCCGCGGATACGCTTGCGCGCAAGAAGGATTATCTTGAAGGCTTCCTTGCGCAAAAGCCAGCGGTTGAAGCGGCGGGCAGTGGCGATTTGGTCGAAGACATCATCACCGCGCTCAAAGAGATTTATGATCCCGAAATTCCGGTCAACATCTATGATCTCGGGCTCATCTACAATGTCGAGGTCAATGATGGCCACGCGCTGGTCACGATGACGCTAACGACGCCGCACTGCCCGGTTGCAGAATCGATGCCCGCCGAGGTGGAACTGCGTGTCGGCTCTGTGCCGGGCGTGGGCGATGCTGAGGTCAAGTTGGTCTGGGAACCGGCCTGGTCGCCCGCGAACATGACCGATGAAGCCCGACTTGAAATGGGGATGTTATGACCAACGTAAAAGCCCGCATCCGGCCCGCTGCCGTCATCCTCACCGCCGCCGCTGAAGCGCGCATCGCTGATTTGATGGCAAAGGCGCCAGCAGACGCTGTTGGCGTCAAACTTTCGACACCGCGTCGGGGGTGCTCAGGGCTCGCCTATTCAGTCGACTATGTGAACCAAGCCGACTCCTTTGATGAGCGCATCGAAACACCCGGCGGGCTGCTTTTTATCGACGGCGGGTCGGTGCTCTACCTCATCGGCAGCACCATGGACTGGGTGGAGGATGATTTTGCCGCTGGTTTCGTGTTTGCAAACCCCAATGCGAAGGGCGCGTGCGGTTGCGGCGAGAGCTTTACCGTCTGATCAAAATTGCGCTGAATACCGAACCGCCGCCCCAATATCGTCGGGTGCGGTCAAAAAATTACCGGGCTGTTGCCGCCAATAGAGATTTGTTGAAACGAGTCCGCCAGCCCAAGGCAGGGCATAGGCCGCTTCAAGATCGCGTTCTTGTCCTGCGGGGGCGAGACTCAATCGTGAGATGCCAAATGCAGTCGCGCCGGTGAAATAATCATAGCTCGTGGGCAGACTGAGCCGCAAATCGCCCCGCATAATCCGAAGCGGCTGGCTAAAACGAAGGGCAAAATGATCCTCGCGTAAAAAGAGCCCGTCGCGCGCCGCATCCAATGACCACGCACTGGTCTTTAGCCAATCGGCTGTGGCCCGCAGACCGCCTGCCGCTAGGCGCGTCCAGCCGCGCCGATAGCCGCCGCCAATATGCCAACCTGCGCCAAGCGCCGCGCGCGCCTCGATATCGCCAAACCAACTGGTCGCGCCGCCCGTCCCGGAAATAAGGTCTAGTCGCGCGCCGAGGATCGAGTGTCTTTCGTCCAGCTGACTGATCTGGCCAGAAAGGGTAACCGGCCCAAGTGTGTGATCGGCAGTCAGCGCCAAATGTGTGTAACCATAGTCTCGGTATTGTTCTGGTCGGTAAGCTGCGGGCGCATGATCCCAAACCCGGGCCTCGCCAAACTCGCCGCTGACCGTCAATCCCATTCCGCCGCTATCATGCCGAAAAGCGAAGCCGCTCTTGGCGCGGGGAAAGAAGCCCCAGCCATCGCGCGCGGCGTCGGCGGTTACGAAGCTCACGCCGTTTTGATGGTGCTGAAGCCCCTTCACCAACGCACCGCTGCTTTGCGCAAGACCAATAGCGATGTGATCATCTTTGCCTAGGCGCGCGACTACAGACCCAGCGATAGCCCGCGCTTGTGCTCGGTCTTGCGGACTGAGCGAAAGCTGCTCAAGCTGCGAAGTTACACGCCCCCCCGTGACTGAAAAGGATGACACAGTATTACCCGCAACCAAAGCAAAGGTCCGCGTGCCACTTTGCATCATTGACGCAAGACGCGGCGCGAGGGGGGCATGACCCAGTGTTGGTGCGAGATTGGCCTGATAAGCACGGCCATAGCTATCGAGAACGACGGCGCTCAAACCGGTTTTGCCGCTGTCTCCCATGGGGCTCGACAAAATGCCATTGGTCGTTGCTGAAACGGGTATCGCCGACCCAGCGAGCGCCAGTGTCCCCTGCGGCTGGAAGGCGCGCGCGATGTTGAGTTCGCCGCGACCATAGATAGCGTCTTCGCCCGTCACGCCGAGATCATCTGCGGTTCGAAACAGCAAATCGACAATCTGCTTACCCGTCAGCGTTGGAAAGGCCTCGGCTAATAGGGCAGCAGCGCCCGCGATGATCGGCGCAGAAAAGCTTGTTCCACTATACAGATAGGCTGTGCCTGTATGATCGATTGATCGCACGCGGACGCCCAGTGTCGTGAGGTAGAAGGCCGAACCCGTTCCAGCCTTGTTCGAAAAATCAGCACTCACATGGGCTGAATCGACAGCCCCAGCAATGATCACAAGGCCGCGCGATAAGGCCTCGGTTGCGATGGCGCTGAGGGGATCCGGATTGACGGCAAGCGCTGGATTATCCACCCCGTCGTTACCGGCCGAAAAGACGATGATAACGCCGGCTGCGGTCGCGCGGTCAATGGCGCTGCGCAAAGTGCTGTTAGCGGGTGATCCGCCGAGCGAAATATTGATAACCCGCGCACCGCTCTTCACTGAAAGATCAATACCGCGTGCAATTGCGTTGTCTGCAAAACTGCACCCGCCAGTTGGCGTCGTGTCAGCGCATGTTCCCACCGAGTCCGTGCGCGCCACAACCACTGTCGCGTTGAAGGCAATACCGTGGGTCCCTGAATCGTTTTTTGCGCCGAGCAGAACACTGGAGACGGCGGTACCGTGGCCGTCTTCATCCTGAATGCCACGCGACCCGGCAAGATCAGCCGAGGCCGGGTTGATCCGTCCCGCAAACTCAGCGCTGCTCGCGTCGATGCCGCTATCGACCACGCCAACCACGATGCCCGTGCCCGTCGATCCCGCAGTGTAGGCGGTGATCGCACCGGCCTGCACCGCGCCATTTGAGCGCGTATATTCAGCAGTATTATATGAAGGCGACGGCGGCGGTGGCGGAGGGGGCGGAGGGGGTGGCGGCGGAGGAGGCGGAGAAGGAGTTGGTGCAATCACGATGGGCGTTGGCGTGGAAGCGACCCCACCGCCGCCGCCGCACGCAGTCACCGACATCATCAGTGGCAAAGCGACAGTGACCATCAACACTAAACGGCGCGACATTGGCTATCCCCATATTCGTGGCAACTCTCTACCAAATCGGACCTTTCTGTATCCTTAAGGGAATTGCGGGCGCGAAAGCCCTTTCGTCATACGCTGAAAATCTTTAGTGACGCCGCGATGCGCCCTGCCCTCTCCCATATCGATACGTGGATCTTTGATCTGGATAATACACTTTATCCCGCATCTTGTGATCTCTTTGCCCTGATCGATGAGCGGATGACCGCCTATATTGAGCGCTTGCTGAGCCTCCCCTTTGCAGAAGCACGACGGCGGCAAAAGGCCTATTTTGTTGATTATGGTACAACGCTCGCCGGATTGATCGCTGATCATGCCGTTGATCCGCGCCATTTTCTCGACGATGTACATGACATTGATATGGCGCGGCTCAAGCCTGACCTCGCGCTGAATGCCGTGCTTGCCAATCTTCCCGGGCGCAAACTGGTGTTTACCAATGGCAATGACAGTTACGCAGAGCGCGTGCTTGACGCCCTCGGCATGGCGGGCATTTTTGAGGCCGTTCATGACATTCACGCCAATGCCTATATCCCCAAGCCCGATCCGCGCTGCTATGATGTGTTATGCGAGCAGCTGAATGTGACACCAAAATCAGCGCTCTTCGCCGAAGATATGGCGCGAAACTTGCGCCCCGCAAAAGCCCTTGGCATGGCGACGCTCTGGATCAACAATGGATCAGAGCATGGAAAGACCGACGCCTGCGCCTCGTATATTGACTATGAAACGCATGACCTGAGCCACTGGCTCGTCTCTCAATTTGAACAGGAAATCGCATGACCGACGCCCTCCAATCGACCATCGACGCGGCATGGGACGCCCGCGATACCATCAGCCCCGCGACAACGGGATCTGTTCGTGATGCGGTGAACCAAGCCCTTGCGCTTCTCGATAGCGGTAAAGCCCAAGTCGCCGAAAAGCGCGATGACAATTGGCACGTCAATCAATGGCTGAAAAAGGCCGTGCTGCTTTCCTTCCGGCTCAATGATAATGCCATCATGTCCGGGCACGGCGGCTCAAATTGGTACGACAAAGTGCCCTCCAAGTTCGCCGATTGGGGCGAAAACCGCTTCCGCGAGGCGGGATTCCGCGCGGTTCCCGGGTGCGTGGTGCGCGCGGGTGCCCACATTGGTCGCAATGTCATTCTCATGCCAAGCTTTGTGAACATCGGCGCGACGGTGGGTGATGGATCGATGATCGACACTTGGGCAACCGTTGGCAGCTGTGCCAACATCGGAAAGAATGTCCACCTTTCGGGGGGTGTCGGCATCGGCGGCGTTCTAGAGCCGCTTCAGGCCAAC
>JBEGTP010000336.1:0-4117 GCA_041179365.1 Pseudomonadota bacterium | reverse complement strand
TGCGATATTGGGAAAATGTGATTCGGGCAGAGGCCGCTGAGAAGCGTGCGCTGTCGTACGGGCCGGGAAGCAAGACGCTTCTGCGGCCCTTTGTTTTGGGAGTTTTGATTATGCACGCAGCAAATAGGCCGGCGCTGGTCGCGTCGGCGCGTCTTTCTGGTGTGTCGCGTTCGGTGTTTTTGGCCAAATTGGCTGAAACATCAAATGTGACGCTAGCCGCAAAAACGGCGGGCATTTCGCCCTCAGCCGCCTACCGCGAGCGCCGACGCTCTGAAGCTTTTCGCAAAGCTTGGGGACTTGCGCTGGCAGAGGGCTATGCGCGGCTTGAGGCGGCGCTGCTGTCTGAAGCTTTGATTGCGGCGAACGGCAGTATTTCTGACAAGGCCTTAAAATCGCGCGCGCAGAAATATCGGCTTGGGATGACGCTGCTTTCAGCACACCGCGGTGCGGTGCGTGGGAGCGCGCCAGCGCCGCGCCATGAGCGCGCAAAAGGTGAAGCGAAGCGCCTCCTTGCCGAAAGGCTCGATGTGATGCGCGACCGGATGGACGATGTATGACGAGCGAGGCGGCGCGTGTGGCGCGCCTGACGCAGGAGGATCGGCTGGCCTGGTTTAAGGGCAAGGGCGATGTCACCTGCGAGCGACTTTTGGCGGATTGGCGCTTTTGGCGTCGGCCGGATCAGGTGGCCCCTGTTGGAGATTGGCGCATCTGGCTTGTGATGGCAGGGCGCGGCTTTGGGAAAACGCGCGCGGGTGCGGAATGGGTCCGCGCGCAGGCAGAAGCCGATGGCCGGTTGCGGATCGCGCTTGTTGGCGCGTCGATTGGCGAGGTGCGGCAGATTATGGTTGAGGGGGAAAGTGGGCTGCTCAGCATTGCTCCGCCCCATGCGCTGCCTGAATTTGCGCCCTCGCTAAAGCGTCTGACGTGGCCCAATGGCGCGGTGGCGACGCTTTATTCCGCAGCAGAGCCCGATAGTCTGCGCGGGCCCGAGCATCATTTGGCGTGGTGCGATGAAGTGGCGAAATGGCCCTATGCGGAAGCGGTTTGGAATAATTTGATGATGACGTTGCGTCTTGGCAACACGCCCCAGATTACGGCGACGACCACGCCGCGCCCTGTGCCGCTGATCAAGCGCCTGCTGAGCGAAAAGGGTGTGATCGTCACGCGCGGCAAGATGCGTGATAACCGGCTGAATGTGGCGCGCGACTGGATGACCGCGATGGAGGGGCTTTACAGCGGCACGCGGCTTGGTCGCCAAGAGCTTGATGGAGAGTTAATGACCGATATTGAGCATGCGCTCTGGTCGCGCGCGCTCCTTGAGGTGTGCCGGGTCAAGGATGCACCCGCGCTGACGCGCGTTGTGATTGGCGTTGATCCACCGGCGAGCGCGGGCGGCGATGCGTGCGGGATCATCGCGGTCGGGCTGGGAGCAGATGGCAAGGCCTATGTGCTGGGCGATCATTCGGTTTCGGGCAGAAGCCCCGAAGGCTGGGCCCGCGCGGTTGCGGGAGCGGCAGAGGCGTGGGGGGCAGACCGCGTCATCGCCGAAGCCAATAATGGCGGCGATATGGTCGTTTCGACCCTCAGAGCGGCGGATGTTTCGATGCCCGTCAAGAAAGTGCACGCCAGCCGCGGCAAATGTGCGCGGGCTGAGCCCATCGCCGCGCTGTATGAAGCGGGGAAGGCGCGCCACGTCGGTACTTTTCCCGCGCTCGAAGATGAGCTGTGCGGGCTGGTAAGTGGCGGCCTCTATCAAGGCCCCGGACGGTCCCCCGACCGCGCCGATGCTTGCGTTTGGGCGATGACCGAAGTGATGCTCGGCAAGGGGCGCATAACACCGAGGGTGCGGGGTTTTTAAGCCGGCACATGCGCTTAGGGTTTGGAAGGGGATGGGCGTCAACCGAACTTTCCGCCCGCGCGAACGCTGCACTGACTGATATTTAACAACAGGATAATCACATGAAACTCTTCGGCTGGAAATCAGCTGGGCGTGCTTTGCCGCGTCCGGCGCATTTGTCTATTCCTCTTGATCCGCGCTTTCCCTCGGTGGGGCCTTGGCCTTCGGTGGGGGCTTGGCCTCGGGCTTACGAAGCGCAGGTGCGCGAGGGCTATCTTGATAACCCAATTGCGCAGCGCGCGGTGCGGCTGGTGGCCGAGGGCGTGGCTGCGGTGCCGCTTTTGGCGTCTGACGCGGCGGCAGGCGCGCTTGTTACAGCCACAACCGGTGGGCAGGCGCTGCTTGAAACGCTGGCCACGCAAATGCTGCTTCACGGCAATGGCTATGTTCAGCTGTTGCCAGGGCTAGACGGCGCGCCGGTAGAACTCTTCGCGCTCCGGCCAGAGCGTGTCTCCGTAGAAGCCGATGCGCGGGGCTGGCCTGCTGGCTTTCGCTATAAGGCAGGCGCGGGAACAACGCTGATGACGGCGGGCGAGGTCATCCACGTGCGGACCCATCATCCGCTTGATGATCATTACGGGCTGGGATGTCTCGGCGCGGCGTCGGGCGCCATCGCCATTCACAATGCCTCGTCGCGGTGGAATAAGGCGCTGCTCGATAACGCGGCGCGGCCCTCTGGCGCGTTGATCGCAGGCGGCGGGGAGCCGCTTTCGAGCGAGCAATTTGAACGGCTAAAGGCCGAGCTTTTGGTGGGCTATCAGGGTGCGGCCAATGCCGGTCGGCCCATGTTGCTTGAAGGCGGGCTCAGCTGGCAGGCGCTCTCGCTTTCGCCGACCGACATGGATTTTGCAGGGATGAAGGCGGCGGCTGCGCGCGATATCGCGCTCGCTTTTGGCGTGCCCCCGGTCTTGCTCGGGCTTCCAGGCGATGCGACCTATTCCAATTACCGCGAGGCCAACAAAGCTTTGTGGCGGCAAGCGATTTTGCCACTTTCGGCCAAAATATTGTGCGCGATTGCCGAAGGGCTCAGGCCTTGGTTTACGGACCTAGCGCTTACCATTGATCTGGATCAGGTCACCGCGCTTTCGGAAGACCGCGAGCGGCTTTGGGCGCAGGTAACGGCGGCTGATTTTCTGACTGATGCTGAAAAACGCCAGAGAGTGGGCGTGGCACCATGAGCCATATGATGACCCAACTCACAGCACAGGCCGAAGCACGCGGGGCAGACCTTGTGACGCTCCGCGCGCTGATAGAGGAAGCGTCTGATCTCGGCGCGAGCCGGGCCTTGGCGCGGCTGGGGCTGGCCGATGATCATGCGCCCAAAGATATGGCCGAACTCAGGGAGCTGCTGGTCGCTTGGCGTGATGCCAAAACGACGGCGCGCAAAGCGGTCATTGGCTGGATCGTCAAGCTCGGCCTTGCCCTGTTGCTCATCGGGCTCGCGGTTAAACTCGATCTGACGAGCCTCATCAAATGAGGTTTGCAGGCTATGCCGCGATTTTCGATGCGCCCGATAAAGGAGGTGATATTGTGTGCAAGGGCGCGTTTCGCTCCGCCAAAGCAGGGCTGCCGCTCTATTGGCAGCACGATCCCGCGCGGCGGATCGGCACGGTGGAGCATGTCGCTGAGGATGCGCGCGGGCTCCAGATCATCGCGAGCGTTGATAACCGCGTGATCACGCCGGGGCAGGGCCTGTCCTTTGGCTACCGCGTGCGCAGCGCCGTTCAGGGAACATATAGAGAATTAAGAGACCTCGACCTCATCGAAGTGAGCGTCGTTGACCACCCCATGCAGCCGCTCGCGCGGGTGCTGGCTATCCAAACCCAAGGAGAAAACCATGGATTATGAAGTAAAAGCTGATCCGCTTGAGGCGGTATTTGAAGACGCGATTGTGCCAGCAGCGCCGATCACGCGCCCGGTGCTCAGCGGCGTGACCGATGGCGATCCTGCCAAGGCCGCGTTTGTTGAGGGCTATTTGCGGCGCGGCGCTGAGGTTGAGATGAAAAGCTTTGCGGGCATGGTGGCAGCCGACGGCGGCTATGCTGTGCCCAAAGAAATTGATCAGCAGATTGATGCCTTGCTTAAGGCGGCGTCGCCGATCCGCAGCGTGGCCAATGTTGTTCAGGTCGGTTCGGCGGGCTACCGCAAGCTCGTAACGCAAAGTGGCGTGACCTCGGGCTGGGCGACAGAGGGGGGCGCACGGCCAACGACGAACACGCC
>JBEGTP010000335.1:0-3604 GCA_041179365.1 Pseudomonadota bacterium | reverse complement strand
AACGCATTCTTCCTTGGCGATCATTTCGAATATCGCGTGCCGATTGACGACGAGAATACGCTTAGCGTCTCATGGATGTTCAACTGTGTACCAAAGGAACAGGAAACCTATCGTCAGAGCGTCATTCCCGCATGGCGCGGGCCTATCAAGAATGCCGTGACAGGGCGCTGGATTTCTAGCCATGTGATGAACCAGGATTTCATCGCCTGGGTCGGGCAGGGGACCATCGCTGATCGTACAAAAGAAAATCTGGGGACTAGCGACAAGGGAATTGCGCTAATGCGCCGCCGCCTGCTGAGCGAAGCAAAGGTGGCGGCGGACGGCGGCGACCCAAAGGGCACCATCCGTGATCCCGCAATGAATATCGCAATTCCGCTGCCCAATCCGTATCGGGACATGTTCAAGCGCGGGCTGACGCTGGCCGAGATTAGGGCTCACCCGGTGTTTGGAAAGCATCTGGATGCCTTCATGTTTCAAGCCGGGCAACCGCTAGAGGTATGGCGGGCTTTCCGCGAAGCGATGGGATTGCCGCCGACTGAAATCATGGAAATACTTCCAGATCTCGTTTAGCCAAAAAAGGATCATTGGGGATGACGGTCATGCCGGAACTGGCCAAAAATGAAGGCGCGCCAAACTATTGGCGCGTGGTCATCGTGGTGATGGCTATCTACACCTACGCCTTTGTTGACCGCGTCATCCTCTCACTGCTGGTTGACCCGATCAAGGCCGATCTTGGTGCCAGTGATGTCCAGATGGGCATGATGCTCGGATTGGCGTTTGCGGCCTTCTACGGCGTGTTCGGGATACCGGCAGGGCATTTTGTCGACAAGGTCAACCGCCGTCGCTTGATCGGCATTGCCTCTGTGGCTTGGGCACTGATGACCATCGTTTGCGGCATGTCAGAAACCCTGACCCAGCTGTTTGTAGGCCGCATCGGCGTCGGTGTGGCCGAAGCCGTGGTCACCCCGGCGGCATTCTCGCTCATCCGTGACGCGGTGCCGAGCCGTTCTCGGGGGCTGGCTTTTAGCATCTTCGCAATGTCTCCCATGATTGGCGGTGCGGCTTCCTTGATTGGCGGGTCAGCACTTTTGAAGGCAATAGAAGCAGGCGCGCTGAGTGGGGTGCCCTTGCTGGGCGCGCTCGAACCTTGGCAAAGTACCTTGGTCATTGTCGGCGCTTGCGGCCTACCATTCAGCCTTGCGCTACTGTTCATTTCGGAACCGGCACGGCAACCGCAGCCGGACGCGCAAAATACGTCGATGTTTGGCAACCTGCGGGAGGCCGGTGCCTACATCTTCGGCAATGCAAGGCTCTACGTCCCGTTGCTACTCTATGCTGGAATTGCGGCCGCAATCCCTTTCAGCAACGGGGCATGGCTGCCCACGGCATTCGGGCGCAGATGGGAATTGTTGCCGCAGCAGGTCGGGCCTGTGCTGGGACTGTTAATGCTATCCTGCGGTATCACAGGACTTATGTTTTCTGGAATGATCATGAACAGGATCGTCGAGCGCGGCGGGGACATTCGCCGTTTCGGGGCGTTATGCGCGATGTTTTCAGCGGTTGGCCTTGCTGGCGCCATTTTGGCACCAACAGCATCGTTGGCTTTCGCATCTGTCGGCTTTGGCACCTTCTTCCTTGGCAACAGCTACTCGGTCGGTGCAACGTCGCTGGCCGACATCACTCCAGTCGCGTTGATGGGACGCGTCAGCGCGGTGTATCTGTTGGTGCAAAACTTGTTTGGCCAAGCGCTAGGTCCACTCACTGTCGCCCTCGTGGCAAGCTATTTTGCGGGTCGCAATGCGCTGCCTTACGGATTTGCGCTATCGATGGTGCTGTTCACGATCGCGACTGTCGCCAGTGCGCTTGCCTTGGGGAGGGCCATCCGCCGCAACGCGCTTAGCTAAGGATGACTTCCAGTGTCCCGCGCAGAAGCGCCTCCTCATGCGGCGACAAGGATTTCAGCAATTCACGTTCGAATATGTCGACCCGCTCCTCCGCTTGCCGCAAAAGTGACTCACCTAAAGCGGTTAAGCCAACATCTGCGATACGGCGGTTGTCGTCGCGCACCGTCCGCGTCACATGGCCCTTGCGTTCCAGTAGAGCGATCACTTCAGACATGGATTGCGGCGTGATGCCCACCCGCCGTGCCAAATCGGCCGATGATATCGGGCCGACATTTACCACGCTCAGCGTCGTATACTGCCCAGGTGTAAGCGCTAAATCTTGCAACGCCGCCTCAAGCCGCACCCGGATCAGCGTTTCCAGCCGCTTGATGAGGTAGATTGTACGCGGACCCTTTGCCATCTTTTCCCTGCCATTGACCTATGTTCGGAACCCTTATATTAGGGTGTCGAACAAATAAAAAGGAGCTTCTATGACACAAGGTACCGATGGTGCAACCGCACCGCAATCCGAAGCGAACTGGAAGACTGTCTTGGTCGAGCGCGATGAAGGCATTGCGTGGGTCACGCTCAATCGCCCTGAAAAGCGCAACGCGATGAGCCCGACGCTCAACCGCGAAATGCTTGAAGTGCTTGAAGAGCTTGAAGTCGATGACAGCGTCGGCGTCGTCGTGCTGACGGGCGCGGGGGATTCGTTCTCAGCCGGCATGGATCTCAAAGAATATTTTCGCGAAACAGACGGTGCCCCGCCGGCGGTCATCGCGCGCATACGGCGTGCTGCGGGTGAATGGCAGTGGCGCAAGCTTCGCTTTTTCTCCAAGCCGACGATTGCGATGGTCAATGGCTGGTGCTTTGGCGGCGCATTTACCCCGCTCATTGCGTGTGATCTTGCGATTGCAGCTGATGAAGCCACTTTTGGGCTCTCAGAAATCAATTGGGGCATCATTCCTGCTGGCAACGTCACCAAGGCGGTCGCCGAAATGATGAACACGCGGGCTGGCCTATACTATGTGATGACAGGCGAGCCATTTGGCGGGCAAATCGCCAAGGAGACAGGTTTGGTCAATGAGTCTGTCCCGCTCACGCTACTGCGTGAACGAACCCGGGCATTGGCTGTAACCCTGCTCAGCAAAAACCCGACTGTGCTGCGTCAGGCCAAAAGCGCGTTCAAGCGCATCGGCGATATGGATTGGGACACGTCAGAAGATTATCTCGGCGCGAAAGCGGCACAGACATCGGCGCAGGACCCCGAAAAGGGCCGTCAAAAAGGTCTGACGCAATTTCTCGACGAGAAAAGCGTGAAGCCAGGGCTTCAGGGCTACAAGCGCGATGCATGATCCCTCCAGGCCGTTTCCGGTCGAGCGGCTGCTCCGCCCGATATCGATCGCGATCGTCGGCGTATCCGCAGACGCGGGATCGATGGGCGGGCGGGCCTTGGCGAATGTCGAGAAATTTGCGTTTGACGGCGACCTCCATCTGGTCAGCCGCAGCAATACGGAGGTGAATGGACGGGCCTGCGTTCCGACGATTGACGATCTGCCAATGGGGATCGACGCAATGGTGCTCGCTTTGCCCGCCAAGGCGGTCGAGGACGCCGTGAAGGCGGCGGCACGGCGCGGGGTCGGCGGTATCGTGGTGTTCGCCGCTGGCTTTGCCGAGGCGGGCGAGGAGGGCCGCTCCGCGCAAGATCGCATGGCGGCTAT
>JBEGTP010000334.1:0-3627 GCA_041179365.1 Pseudomonadota bacterium | reverse complement strand
CACTGGCGTATGAGTGCTGGTGACGAACATTTCCGTGACGACGTCTTCATCCTTGGTCGCCATGCCCGCACGACCCTTGCCGCCGCGTTTTTGCGCGCGAAACGTGTCGAGTGTCGTCCGCTTAATATAGCCGTCCATTGTGACCGTGACGACCATCTCTTCACGCTCAATCAGATCTTCATCTTCAATGCCATCAGCTGCCGCTGCGATCTCTGAACGACGCGGCGTCGCAAACTCATCGCGCACCGCTTGAAGTTCGCCGCGCATGACCGCGTAAAGCTTCACCCGGTCAGCGAGAATCGCGAGCAATTCCTTGATGTTCGTTGCAAGCCCTTCGAGCTCATTGCCAATCTCGTCGCGACCAATGGCGGTCAAACGGTGGAGGCGGAGTTCAAGAATGGCACGGATCTGCGCTTCCGTCAGGAAATAAGTATCGCCTTTGACCTCGTTATAGTTTTCGACCGCTTCAACGATCTCAATATAAGGCAAAATCTCGCCGACAGGCCATTCGCGGGCCGCAAGCTTCTCGCGCGCATCGGCCGGACTGGCCGAGCTTCGAATTAGCCGCACGACTTCATCAAGATTGGTGACGGCAATAACCAGCCCGAGCAAAATATGGGCCCGGTCACGCGCCTTGGCGAGTTCAAATTTAGACCGCCGAGTAATGACTTCTTCGCGAAACTTTACAAATGCTTCGATGATGTCACGCAGCGTCAGTGTTTCAGGTCGCCCCCCACGGATCGCCAGCATATTGGCCGGAAAAGACGATTGTGCTGGTGTGTGCCGCCACAATTGATTGAGGACCACTTCCGGCGTCGCGTCACGCTTAAGTTCGATCACAATGCGCACGCCAAGGCGGTTTGACTCATCGCGAATATCGGAAACGCCTTCAATCCGCTTATCTTTGGCGGCCTCAGCAATTTTCTCGACTAAGCCAGACTTGCCAACTTGATAGGGAATTTCAGTGAGCACGATGGAGCGACGATCTCCGCGCCCTTCCTCGACCTCATGGCGTGAGCGCATGATGATCGAGCCCTTGCCCGTTTGATAGGCAGAACGTGCGCCCGCCTGACCGAGAATGATCGCCCCGGTCGGAAAGTCTGGCGCAGGCACAATCGCCATCAGTTCTTCAATTGTGACGCCGCCATTGTCCATATACGCAAAGCAGGCATCGATCACTTCGCCCAGATTGTGCGGTGGAATGTTCGTTGCCATGCCAACCGCGATACCGCCGGCACCATTGACCAGCAGATTTGGAAAACGCGCAGGAAGGACTTGAGGCTCGCTTTCAGACGCATCATAATTGGGCTGAAAATCGACAGTATCCTTGTCGAGATCTTCGAGCAGAGCATTCGTAACCTTCGCGAGTCTGGCTTCGGTATACCGCATCGCAGCGGGTGGATCGGGATCCATTGACCCGAAATTACCCTGACCGTCGACCAGCATGACCCGCATCGACCAATCTTGCGCAAGCCGCGCGAGTGCGTCATAAATGGCGCTATCGCCGTGCGGGTGATATTTACCCATCACGTCCCCGACAATGCGGCTCGACTTACGGTAGGGCTTGCCCGCTACATAGCCCGCTTCTTGGCAGGCGTAGAGGATGCGACGATGAACCGGCTTTAGTCCGTCACGTACGTCGGGCAATGCGCGCGAAACAATGACCGACATGGCATAGTCGAGATAGCTCGTCTTCATCTCATCAACGATACTAATCGGCGAAATATCCGATGGATCGGCGAGGGGTGTCTCGTCGGTGCTCAAATCACGTCTTTCTGCAGAAATTAAGTGGAATTTACGTCTAACCAAAGGGTTCCCAAAACACCAGAAAAAAGGCCAGTTTTGCCCTAATTATCGCCCTGTCCTGTGGATCGTTTTTTGGGCTCATTCAATTCCGGTTCAGTGAGCCGGTGCGAGACTCGGTTTCCCACCCCCAAAGGCCTTGTATCCGCACGAAGTTGGGACTAGCGGGGAAGGGAAACCAGCCCGAATATCGGGCGTGTCAGAAGGAAGATTGCAATGAAGTTGGCCCCACCTTTAGCACTTGGCCTGGTGATTGCGCTTAGCGCAGCGGTCGTTTCTCCCGCCTATGCTGGCGACGACAAACCAAAGAAGGAAAAGAAAGAAAAGGGCGGTAAACCGGCAACCAAGGTTTCGATCAGTCCTAAATACGCGCCAGTTTATATGGCGGCCAAGAAGGCGATTGACGCCAAGGATTTAGCGGGCGCGACTGCGGCACTCGACGCGGGCGTGGGCAACGCCCAGACGCCTTACGATAAATATGTTTCGGAAACCCTCTATTTCCAAATTGCAGCGACCAAGAATGACCGGAAGGGCATGAAAGCCCACGCGCTTGGGTCCCTCGCGTCGGGCGGAGCCCCGGTTGAAGATCAAGGGCGCCTCAATTGGGTGATCGGCATTCTATCCTATGAAGAAAATGATTTCACCAATGCTGCGAAGTATTTGAGCGAAGCCGAACGGATGAACCATGGCACCAAGGATTATGTCATCAACATCGCGGACTCGTATTTTAAGCTGGGCAATTTTGCAGCAGGATCAGCGGCGCTCGACCGCGCAATTGCGGCAAGCAATGCAGCGGGCAAAAAGCCGCCTGAAACTTGGTACCGCGTAGCGCTCCGCGAGTCGATGAAGGTAAAAGACGCAGCATCAAGTGCCAAGTGGACGACCGCCTATATCCGCGCTTACCCGACGCCGCAGGTTTGGAACATGGCGCTATCGACGTATCGGGACTTTAGTAAGCTTGACCCGCAATTGCAGCTCGATGTGTTCCGCCTGATGTATCAGACGGGCGCGCTTTCTGGGGCGCAAGACTATTTTGATTATGCGGCCATCGCAACCGAACGGGGCCTCCCCGGAGAAGCAAAACGCATCCTCGATGAAGGCTTTGCCAAAGGCGCGATCAGCAAGACAATGCCGCAACTGCGCGAACGCCTAGCCGATGCCGAAGCAAAAATTCCGGCAGACCGGGCGAGCCTCCCCAATGAAGAGAAAAAGGCGGCGGCCTCGGCGGATGGAAAAGCATCGTCGGTGACAGCCAACGCCTATCTGGCGTACGGCGAAAACGAAAAAGCGGTGACATTTTACGATATGGCACTCAAAAAGGGCGGCGCCATTGATGCAAACGCAGTCAACCTCCGCAAAGGCATTGCGCTCACGAAATTGGGGCGGAAAAGCGAAGCGCGGCAAGCTTTTGGCCTCGTCGCAGGCTCACAAAAAGACTTGGCTGGAATGTGGATTCTCTATCTCGACTTGAACCCATAAGCAAACCGATCAACCGATGAACTGAGGTGCCCGGCAGGAAACTGTCGGGCATTTTCTTAGTCTCGATAATCGACAGGTACGCCGGGACAGTGCTTCGCCGTCCTGATTGTCAGCGAAGTTTTCACCCCCGCGACATTGGGTGCGGTCGTGAGAGATCCGGTGAGAAAGGTCTGAAATTCACTCAGACTTCGTGCCACGATTTTGAGCATAAAATCGATCTCTCCGTTGAGCATATGGCATTCACGAACGGGGTCGAGCGTTAAAACATGGTCTTCAAAAGCCCGAAGATCCACTTCAGCCTGGCTTTTAAGGCTCACCATTGCAAAAACGGTTATCGAATACCCT
>JBEGTP010000333.1:0-7674 GCA_041179365.1 Pseudomonadota bacterium | reverse complement strand
GTTCCCAAATGCCGTAGCCCCACGGCTTAATCACCATACAGCCGCGCACGCCTGATTCCTCAGCAAGGTCAGCTTCGGCGATGACCTCTTGATACCAAGCGGCGAAATTCTGTTGGCGGGTGGTTGTGAGCGCGTGTTTCATTTGGCTGCTGGTAGCGAACCTGCTGGCGAGCGGCAAGGCGTTCGGGCGGGCGCTTGGCTATTTTGGTGGCTTGGCCTGCTGCGCTTTCCGGATGGCCTCCACTTCGGCTTTGGTCTTGAAATCGAGCAACTCAACCTGAAAAATCAGATTTGAATTTGGCGGAACCGGGCCCGCCTCCTTCCCTCCGTAACCCAAGCGCGCTGGAATACAGAAGCGGTAGATGCTCCCCTTCTGCATCATCGTCAGCCCCTCGGAAAACCCGGGAATGACACCATCAACGGGGAAGATGGCCTGCTCATTTTGATCAAATATCCGGCCGGTCCGCGCAAAATATCCAATGTAATGGACGACCACAAAGTCGTTACGCGTTGGAGAGGCTCCGTTCGCCGCGCGGAGGATTTTGTAGCCAAGACCCGTCGCCGTCTTGAGCGTGCAGAGCCGCTGGTGCTCTGGAATGATTTGCACCGGTGGACGCTTGGCGGCGTGAACGGCCGGCACGACCGCGCTGAGCCCCGCGAGCGCGAGTGCAAGGCCGAGACGCCGTCTCACCGCAGCTTCGCTATCGAGAGACCGTCCGCTTTGGCCCGGTCCCGCGTCGATTCTTCGCTGCGCTTGAGCGCCTTTGCAATCGCCCGCAGGGCCATGCCCTTTTTCGCCAGTGTATGGAGTTTTTGAACCTCGTCGGTCGTCCAAGGTTGGCGGTGGCGTTCAAAGCGTTCGTTAGACATGCGCAAAGCCATAACCGAACTTGCGCCCGTCGCCCATCCCCCTATGGCAGATCGATGCCAAGCGCCCCGCCCCACACAGAACGCCGCGTTTATGCGCTCTGGATGCGGTTGATGGCCATATCCTGCTTTTCGGCGATGAGCATCCTCATCAAGCTCGCCAGTGATCGGCATGTCAGCGTGCCCGAGCTTGTCTTTTGGCGGCAAGCGTTCGCGATGCCTGTCATCCTCATCATCCTGTGGCGTGGGCCTGGTTTTACCACATTGCGGACGGAGCGAATGCCCGCGCATATCCGGCGGTCTGCGCTCGGCCTCCTTTGTATGGCGCTTACCTTTGGCAGCATCGCGCTGCTCCCGCTCGCCGAGGCGACGACGCTGGGTTATGCGACGCCAATCTTTGCGACAATCCTCTCGGTTTTGGTTTACGGCGAAAAAGTTGGCCTCAAACGCGGAGCCGCCGTTTTTGCGGGCTTCATTGGCGTCATCATCCTTGCCCAACCCGCAGGAAAACATCTCGACCCGTTTGGAACGATGCTCGGCCTTTCAAGTGCGCTTCTCGTCGCGCTTGTCAATTTTCAGATCAGAGATTTGAGCCGCACTGAAGCCGCCACGACCATCGTCTTTTGGTTTACGCTGCTCTCAACGATAGGGCTCCTCGTCTTGCTGCCGTTTTACGGAACGCGGCACGACCTTTCAGGCTGGCTGCTCCTCGCGGGCATCGGGACTATGGGCGGCATCGCGCAGGTCGCCATGACAGAGTCGCTCCGCCATGCCCCCGTATCCGCTGTGGTGGGAATGGATTATGTGTCTCTGCTCTGGTCGACACTGGCAGGCTGGTTTCTCTGGAACCAGCTGCCCGGTGCCTCCACATGGATTGGCGCTGCGATCATCATCGCGAGCGGCCTGTTTATCTTCTGGCGTGAGCGCAGGCTTCAGATTGCCCGCACGAGCACAATAGGCGGGTAAACTCAGCCTTCGGCTTCACGCACAAACGCCGCGTCGCCGCCAATTTTTGATGCGAGCTTGCCCAGCCACGCGAGCACGGCAATCGCAAGGATTGTCGCAAGGATTGCGTAGGTAAATTTGCCAGCGATGCTATCCCCCAACCCCAAGAGTGCCAACGCAGATTTAATCGCTTCGTTCCAAGCCAGCGCGGCGACGAGGCCAAGTGATGCCGAGGCAAGCGCGATCATGGTTTGTATAAAGGCACGCGGATTCATGGGGATTCTCCTGTTTGAATAACAGCCCTGCCCTATAAAATTTCATATGGCGCCACAAGGCCAACACGGCTCATCGCAAATGGGTGTTATGCCCGCAAGAAGAGCGCCACGAGCTCAACGTGCGTTGACCAGAGAAATTGCCCGACGGGCTGGATCCAGTCGAGCGTGAAACCGCCGTCAACGAGCGTGCGTGCGTCGCGGGCGAAGGTTGCCGGATTGCAACTAACATAGGCAATGCGGGCTACGGTGCTTTTTGCCAGTTCCGCGACCTGCTCTTTCGCGCCCGCGCGCGGCGGATCAATAATCACGCAGTCAAATTGAGCGAGCTCGGGCGCAAAGACCGGCTTTCGAAACAAATCGCGATGTTCAAGCGTGATCGGAAGGTTACTGGCGCGTGTTGCGGCTTGCAGCGCAAAGAAGGACGCGCGCGACCCCTCGGCGGCATAGCGTGCGCCACTCGCAAAGGTGAATGTGCCGAGCCCCGCGAAAAGATCAGCAATCGCGCTAGCCCCCGCGACCGCCTCTCCCACCGCGCGGCACAGCGCGGCCTCGCCTTCGGCCGTCGCTTGCAAAAAGGCTCCTTCAGGCAAAGCCACCGCATGTCCGCCGAGCGTGACGGTAACCCGGTCAGGCTCCCAGCGCGCGAGCGGCCCGAAGCCCTCATCAATCGAGAGCCGCGCCAGACGGTTTTCCTGGCCAAAATTGGCCAGTGCCTCGGCGGCCACAAGCCCCTCCACCGCAACACTATCGATCATGACATCAACGCCTTGATCGGCCAGCGTCATTTGGATGTTGGCGGTCCGCCGCTCAGGCAGGATCGACCCGAGCAGACGGCGCAGCGGCGCGAGCAACGCGAAGAGCGCAGGAGCCATCACCGGGCATTCGCCAAGATCGATGAGCGTGTGGCTTTTTGCCTCAGCATAGCCAAGCGTGACACGGCGTCCCTTTCGCGTCGCGCGGAGTGCAACACGGCGGCGGGTGTGCGGCGCAGAGACGAGGGGGGCACGCAGGGCCGTCTGCAAGCCCTGCGCTTCAAGCGCGCTGCGGACCCGCTCGCCGAGGAAATCAGCATAAAGCGCCGCCGACACATGCTGGAGCTGGCAGCCGCCGCACGGCCCGAAATGCCGACACGCTGGGCTCTGCCGCCCCGCCCCCGGAATGAGCGCGCCGCCATCATCGATGGTATCGCCCGGCACCGCCCCCGCGACAAAACGTCCAGACGCGGTCACGCCGTCGCCGCGCGCGGCCAAGCGGACAATGGCCTCAGTCATGGGTGCAGCGCAAAAAAGAGTCGGTCAGCAAGGGTGATCATAGGTCCCCTTAGAGGGAATTGGCGCAAGAGGGAAAGATCTGACGGGAGGAAAGAAGCAGAGAAGACCGCAAAACTGCCAATAGGCTTTTTAAGCACCCAAAACGCGCTTTTGAGCGTCCTACACCCTTGGCGGCCCCTCCGGGTGCCGCGCGTTCCGATTGCGTCCGCTACGCGGCTTAGAATGCCCCGTAGTGAGCAGGCACCGGCGCAGGCGCAGGGGCTGCGGCTGTTCCGGCAGCGCTGGCACCCTTTATCTTGGCTGGAAGGCGGTATCGATCCCCCGAGAGCACCACTTCAATCTCGTGATTTCCAAGAACGGTGACCTTTGCCTGATCTGCGCCGTCGGCCGCAATCACGCCGCGGCCATCTTTCACAACCTGAAGACGCCGGAAGCCGCCATCGGGATGGCGCATCGTGAGCACCAAGCCTTGTTCGGTTTGTGCCTGCTCAATCTGACAGACGCGCATCATGATCGTCGCACCGGACACTGCGCAGGGAATCTTCCCATCATCAACGGCTTGTTTTTCGGCGGTTTGTTCGGCCGCGACCAACGCTTCATTGCCGCGATGATCCTCAGTAAAACCGCACCCGCTAAGCGAGAGCGCCCCGCCAATCAGCAAGCCATGCTTAAATATCTGCGTATACATGCTTCTCAGCCTTCGCCCCGGGATGCGTCACAGCCCCCTTATAGGCAGGCCCGACATTCTGCGCATAGCGCCACAAAGCGCCTGACCCATAATCGGACACTGGCAAAACCCATGATTTTCGGCGCTCTGCCAATATCTTAGCATCAACTTCCAGATCGATCACGCCCGTTGCAGCGTCGATATTAACCACGTCTCCATCTTCGATTAGCGCGATAGGGCCGCAGTCTGCCGCCTCTGGGCCGACATGGCCGATACAAAATCCACGCGTCGCGCCAGAGAATCGTCCGTCAGTGATGAGCGCAACTTTTTCGCCCATGCCCTGCCCGTAAAGCGCAGCTGTGGTCGATAGCATCTCGCGCATACCGGGTCCGCCCTTTGGTCCTTCATAGCGGATGACAACAACAGAGCCCTCTTTGATTTCGCGCTTTTCAACCGCCGCGAACGCATCTTCTTCACAGTTGAACACCTGCGCCGGCCCCCGAAACTGAAGCCGCGCCATCCCCGCAACCTTTACGATCGCGCCATCGGGGGCGAGACTGCCGCGCAGGCCAACAACACCGCCTGTTGCGGTGATCGGAGCGGACGCTGGGTAAATCACCTTCTGATCAGGGTTCCACGTGATCTCATCGATATTCTCGCCAAGTGTTTTGCCCGTTACCGTCATGCAATTACCGTGGAGCAACCCCTCGCCGAGCATCGACTTCATCAACATATAAACGCCGCCCGCCTCATACATATCCTTGGCGACATACTGCCCGCCGGGCTTAAGATCGGCCATATACGGCGTGGTCTTGAAAAAATCAGCGACATCAAAAAGCGAGAGATCAATCCCGGCTTCGTGCGCCATTGCGGGAAGATGCAGCGCACCATTTGTCGAGCCCCCGGTTGCCGCTACGATGCGCGCCGCATTCTCAAACGCTTCGCGTGTACAAATGTCTCGCGGGCGGATGTTCTTGGCCAGCAACTCCATGACCTGCACACCAGCGGCATGCGCCACTTGATCGCGCGTGGAGTAGGGCGCTGGGGCCATATTGCTGTTTGGCAGCGAAAGCCCGATGGCCTCTGCGACGCACGCCATGGTATTGGCCGTATATTGCCCGCCGCACGCGCCGTGGCCCGGGCAAGCCGCCTTTTCAAGCGCGGTTACCTCTTCGATTGGGCACGCCCCAGCCGAGTATTTTCCAACGACCTCAAACACGTCAACAACCGTCACATCGCGGTTTTGATAGCGCCCGGGCAAGATTGATCCGCCATAGACAAAAATCGACGGCACATTGAGCCGCAGCATCGCCATCATCATGCCGGGCAGAGATTTATCACACCCTGCAAATGTGAGGAGCGCATCATAGCAATGCCCGCGCACCGAAAGCTCCACGGAATCGGCAATGACTTCGCGCGAGACCAAAGAGGATTTCATCCCCTGATGACCCATCGCGATGCCGTCGGTGACCGTGATCGTATTGAAGCGGCGCGGCATGCCGCCACCTTGTTCGACGCCCGCGCGCGACGCATCGGCCTGCGCATCGAGCAACGTATTACACGGCGCGCTATCATTGCCCGCCGAAGCGATACCGACGAAGGGTCGCGCAATCTCTTCCTCGGTCAGCCCCATCGCGTAATAATAGCTCCGATGCGGCGCGCGCTCGGGGCCGACAGACACGTGGCGGGAGGGGAGCTTGGTTTTATCAAAACGGTTGGTCATCATGGTTCCTCTTTGGCGAAGCCCTATGCCGCCTCGCGGTCGCTCAGACAATCCTCAATCACGCGCGTGAGCACATCTGCCCAGCGGGCGACACCGGCCTCTTCGGCAATCAAGTCTTGCCGCATTTCGATGCCAAGATAGGCAATGCCGCGCGCTTCGCCGTGGTAGTTCATTGTCGCGTTGAGCAGGGTTCCTGAGTACGGCTGCTGATCACCGACGCAAACGCCAAACCCTTCGAGCAAAGGGATAGCCTTGCGCGCAGCGCGGTCATCACGGTTATAGAGAATGCCAATTTCCCAAGGTCGTGCCTCGCTTTGGCGACTTTTCAGCTGCGGCGTAAAGCTATGAAGCGAAAGCAGCAATGCCGGGCCCTGTCTGTCGATTTGGGTCGTGATCTGCTTGTGATACGGTCGCCAATACTGCTCAAGCCGCGCCGCCCTTTCCTCTGGCGAGATACGGTTTCCTGGGATAACATGGCCATCGCTCGCCACTGGAATAAGATGCTCTGCCGCTTCCTCGCGGTTGAAATCGATCACCAGACGCGACACGTTCCCGAGGATCCCCGGGCAATCGAAACGAGCACAAAGCGCGCGCCCAAGCGCGTCCACGCCAATGTCGTGCGCAATATGCTCGTCGAGCAAATGCGGCGCAATTCCCAAGGCGATTCCGTTTGGAATCCGGTTTGATGCGTGGTCGGCAATCAGCAGCAGAGCGCTGTCTCTCGCGCCTGCAATCTCAATCCAAGGGTCATCCATTTTTCTCTGTTGCCCCGCATGCTGCTTAATGTCACGATGAAAAATGGAGGCACCACAAGGGCAACATGACAATCGGATTTTCTCGGAGGCAGGGGCTTCTTGGCGGGCTCGCGATCACCGCCAGTGCGCCGACGCTTGCCGCAAAGCGCAAGAAGCGCAATGCCGAAACAAACCTTGATCTTGGGCCGCTCGATGAAATCGCCGATAAATTACTTGTCCACCTGCGCGAAACAGCGACATACAACGGAACGTCAGGCGCGCTAAACGGTGGCTTGCTCGCCCGCCAAATGGATGATTATTCGCCCGCTGGTGAAGCGTCGCTGCGCCAAGCTTATACCGACGCCCATGATTTTATGGCGCGAATTCGCATCCGCGGCGATTCGCCCGCCGCGCGGCACGTGGGGACGATCAACGCCATCCTTGAGAACGCGACACGCTCAAGCGTCATCCCCTACGGCCGCATAAACGTCCTGACCTTCACGGGCCATAGTCCCTATGTGGTCAGCCAGATTTCGGGCCCGCATATTGACGGGATTAACATCATGATGGAGCAGCAGGCGCTTGGCTCCCCCAAAGCAGTTGATGCGTGGATTGAAAAGCTTGATGCTTTTCCAAACAGCTTTGCTGGTGTCATCGAAAAAATGCGCGCCGACCGTGCAGCGGGCTGCATTCCGCCGAAAATCTTGCTCGAAAAGACGCTCCCAGTGCTCGATGACTTCTTGGCACTCTCGCCTGCGGATCATCCCTTGATGAAGGCCTTTGCCAGCAAAATGCTGCGTGCAGGCCTTTCAAAGCGCACCCGTTCTACTGCGATCAAGCGCGCGGTCTTGGCCCTAGAGAAAAGCGCTAAGCCCGCGCTTCAAGCGCTGCGCGATGAGATCGCTGCGCTCGCACCGGATGGCCGCATAGACTCTGGCGTTTGGGCACAGCCGCAAGGTGATGCGCTTTACGCGGCAAACGTCATCGCACAAGGAGACACGCAGCTCACACCCGATGAAATACACCGCCTTGGTGCCGATGAGATCAGCCGGATCGCCGCTGAGATGAACGGGATACTCGCCGGGCAAGGTTTGACGAAGGGCGGCATTGGCGAACGCATGGCGGCCCTTGCGAAGGACCCGAAAAATCTCTTTGCCGATAGTGATACTGGGCGTGAAGCGTTGCTCAGCTA
>JBEGTP010000332.1:0-2838 GCA_041179365.1 Pseudomonadota bacterium | reverse complement strand
TCTTCGCGGTCATCCGAAAAGCGTGCTTGATAATTCTCCCACCCGCGCGGATAGGCCGAACCGCCGCAATTTGTAATCTTGAGTGTTACTGGGCGGCCCTTCGCACCTGATACGCGGAAGTAAAACCATTGGTAAAAATCTGACGCGTGATCGGCCCTGATTTCGAGCATTGCGGTGTCGCCCTCGATGGCCGAGACCAGAATGTTACCGCCATCAAAGGCCGACGAAATCTTCATGCGCTGCACCTTTCAAAGATCGGCCTGCATTCTAGCCAAGACGCGCAGCAACCAATGCCTTCAAATCCGCTTCAGGCCTAGGGCCATAATGGCCGATCACTTCAGCGGCACAAACCGCACCCATCGTCAAACTATCGGTAAGCGAACGCCCTGCCGCCTGTCCTGCTAAAAAGCCTGCTGCAAATAGATCACCTGCACCAGTGGTATCGAGCACCTTATCGACTGGTTCTGCCGACACTTGCGCCCGCTCGCCGCCTTGGAGGGCTACCGCGCCGTCTGCACCGCGTGTGACGACAAGCGTTGGTACGGACGACGCCTTGGCCACAGCGGCTTCAAAATCACTCTCTCCCGTCAATGTCATTATCTCTTCCTCATTGGCAAAGAGAATGTCGATATCGCCGTCGGCGATCATCTTTCGAAACGCATCGCCGTGGCCAAAAATGACAAAATTGTCCGAGAGCGTAAAGGCGACTTTGCGGCCTGCACCCTTGGCAATCGCAATCGCCTCGGCCATCGCGCCGCGCGACTCGTCGGCATTCCAAAGATAGCCTTCAAGATAGAGGATCGCCGCGCTTTCGATCATGGCTTTATCAAGCGCCCCGGCATCGAGATGCTGCGCCGCACCAAGGAAGGTGTTCATTGTGCGCTGTCCATCAGGCGTCACAAAGATGAGGCACTGGCCCGACGCAAGGTCACCGTCGAGCGCGGGTGTGGTGAATTCGACGCCATTCGCGCGGATATCATGCGCGAAGACCTTGCCAAATTGATCTTGTGCGGTTTGGCCAATGAAGCCGCACTTCCGCCCGAGCGCCGCCATACCAGCGATCGTATTGGCCGCTGAGCCGCCGCTCGCTTCAACCGCCGCGCCCATCTTTTGATACAGCGCATCCGCTTGCTCGGCATCGACAAGCTGCATCCCGCCGCGCACCAGCCCAAGCGCGTCAATCAACGAATCAGGCGCTGGCGCCAGAATATCAACAATGGCGTTGCCAATCGCAACAATATCAAGGCGAGCTGCGGACATCAAAGACCCCTGTCTGAAGGAAAAAGCAAAGAAGCCGCGCCCCTACCCAAGGCGGCGGACGAGTGCAACTTGATTGACCGCGCGTCGCGGCCTTGCCATGCAGCGCTCATGTGGCGCGCGTTTAGTCTTTCGGTCAAGCAATTGCGGGATCCTGCGATTTTGTGGGTGCTCGCCAAATCGCTTTCGATCACTTTGCTCCTCGCTGGCTTGCTCGGTTGGGGAAGCTATCACTTCGCGCGAACCTATGCTGTGACCGCTGTTGAGCGCTGGGGTTACGGCAAGACCGGGGGGTGGATTGCCGACGCCGTGGTGAGCCTTACAATACTGCTTGCTCTCATTCTAATGTTTCGCGCCATCGCCGTCGCGGTGCTCAATGTCTTTGCCGATGAGGTTGTCATGGCGGTAGAGGCGAAACACTATCCTGCCGCGCGGCTTTCTGCGCGTCGGGTGCGGATTGGGTTGTCGCTCAAAATGGCGCTTCTTTCGGCGGTGCGGGTGATCGGCGTGAACCTGTTGTTTTTGCCCGCCTATCTCTTTTTTCTTGTCGTTGGCGTTGGGCCCTTTCTCTTTTTTGGCGTCAATGCGCTGCTTTTTGGACGCGATCTTGGGGAGATGGTGGCGGTGCGCCATCTCGACCCGGTTGCCCTCAAAACTTGGCTTGGCCAGAGCCGCTTTGATCGAGCCTTGCTCGGCCTGGCGGTTACGGCCTTGTTCATGATCCCGGTCGTCACTATCATCGTGCCGCTCATCGGTGCGGCTATGGCAACGCATATTTTTCACGCAAAACGGGGCACATCATGGTAGCAACAGACAGGGTAATGGTCGGCGTGCTGGGGCTGGCATCTTTGGCGCTCAGCGCATGCGCTGAGACAGGCGGCTCCGCGCGCGCCAAAACGCCGTCGCATGTTCCGCCGCCGATTCACGTCAAACAATCGTCACCGGCTGGGCAACGGCAGGTTGGGCTTGATAGCCTTATGGGGCGCGACGCCCATGAGCTCGTTGATCTCTTTGGCCCCTTTCAGCTCGATGTGCGCGAGGACGGCGCCCGAAAATTGCAATTTGCAAACGCAACGTGCGTGCTGGATGCCTATCTATACCCCCCAGCCAAGGGCAAAGAGTTTGTCGTCACTTATGTCGCCGCGCGTCTTCCTGACGGTCGAACGGCCGATGCGGCGTCTTGCGTTTCTGCACTCACTAAGAAGTAAGGATGCTTTTATGATGGCAAAATTGAGAATGGCAGCGGCTGCCCTTGCGCTTGTTTGGGCCGTCGGTCAGCCAGCGGCTGCCCTTGCGCAAACCGCAACAATCGACGCCGATATCACCTGCGTCACAAGCAAAGTTGATGCGCCAACGCAACTGAGAATTGGGGTGGCCCTCATTGGCAATCCCGCTGCCAGCGCCGCAGAAAGCGAGCGCGAGCAAGGAGAGGTCTTTGAGCTTTTGATGCCGCCACTGCTCTCGTGCAGTCAAGCGGGGAATTGGGATACGGCCCGACAAACTGACGCAGCATTTGGCGCTTTTGCGCGTATCGCGGGTCTTGTTGTTCGCGCGCGCGCAAGCGCGGCGGGCTTTGATTTG
>JBEGTP010000331.1:0-6844 GCA_041179365.1 Pseudomonadota bacterium | reverse complement strand
TGGTGAGTGCGGCGACGCAGGGCACGCTTGTGGCGAGCGGCCTGCAGGAAAAGTTCAGCTGGTCTGGCGTGGCGGCAGCGGGTATCACGGCGGGCGTGACGGGATCGATCCACATCTCTGGAATTACGGTGACAGTGCACTTGTCGTCACCGCAATTGCCGATTGTGCGACAGGTACCCCCTCGCGCTGCCGCGCCCCTAGCGGGATCAAGTGTGAAAATGGTGCCCGGGGACGGGGTCGAACCGCCGACACTGCGATTTTCAGTCGCATGCTCTACCAACTGAGCTACCCGGGCCATATGCGAAGCCGCGGCTTCGCAGTTTTCTCAAGGATAAAGCCGAAGCTTCACACTCTCGAAGCGCGCCTATAGAGGGGCATCGCCGTCGCTGTCTAGCCCTGAATCGCGCTCATCATCCTGCGCCCTTTCCGGGATGGCATAGCCGCCATCCAGCCATTGGAGCAGGTCTCGATCTTTACAGCCTTGTGAACAGAACGGCCGCGCCAGAGGATCGGTGGGCTTCTTGCAAAGTGGGCAGGTTTCAGCGCGGGGCGACATGCACACTGCCATAGCCGGTTGCGCTCGAATCAGGAACTAATTCTATCTCGGTCCCCAAAAAGAGGCGGAGCGCGGCAATCTCTTGCGGCATGGCGGAAAGGCGATCGATGAGCACTGGCTGCGCGATCAGTTGCCGCGCGCCAAATCCGATCGACCGTGCCGCAGCACGGAGCAGCGCGACAGCCCTGCTTTCAAGCGAAAGCCGCCCCACCGTAGTTCCGCAGAGCAGCTCAGGCACGGACGGGCCAAAACGCGGGCGGATGATCTGACAAAAGCCAAAGCCGTTGAGCGCAGTCCGCTCATGCTGGCCAAGCGAGGTGCACGCGGTGCCAAGCGCTGCATCAACCGCCGCCCGGTCCGCCTTTGTCTGCATCGAAACAAAATCAATCCCTACCGGCCCGCCGCAATCGAGCAGCCGGAGGAGACGCGGGATCTCAGCCGCCGCCGCCAGATTGAGCGCGCGCGCATCGCCGTCACCATCAACATCAATCATGAGCATCGCGCGTGTGCGCTCAAACGAAAGCGCGCCGCCTGCGATTGGGAAATCGCCAGAGACGGCCTGTTCAATGAGGCCTTCAAAATCGGCCTCTTCGATGCGCGCAGGATCGATCTGGATCGGCGGGCAGGCGCTGCCGAGCGCGCTCTTCACACGGCTTTCCGCGCTGCTCTGACCACAGATGATGCCCGAAGCCCCTTGTGCGGCCTTGAGCAGCGCGGTCTGCCACGACGCTGTGCTGTGCACCCTCCCCGGCTCGGTCGCGGGCACGGCATCAAGCGGGCGAATGATGGCGCGCTTCCAGCGGCCAGGCTCTGCGAGCGGACTGCGCGTCATTTCAGCAGCGAAGAGCGCGCCTTCGGGCAGATTTGGCGCGGGCTGAACGATCACATCCTCGCCGAAACCGATCCGCGCCAGCGCGCGACCGTTGCCAATCCGTGCCAGCAGTCGCGCGGTATAGTGTTCGCCTACTGCCGCCAAAGGCTGGTCGGGCGACGGGGGCCGGGTGATCCGAAACTCCGTCAGCACAGTGTTTTCGACGCGGCCTGAGCGAATTTCGCCCGGGCCGTCATCCCAAAGAAGCGTTGTCGTCACGCCGCGCACACACCCGCAGCAATCAGGAGGGCGCGGGTTTCAAAGAGCGGCAGGCCCATCACCCCGCTGTGAGACCCGGAAAGCCTTTGCACAAAGGCCTCGGCATAGCCCTGCACCGCATAGCCGCCCGCCTTGCCGCGCCACTCGCCACTACTCAGATAGGCGGCGATCTCACTTTCGCCGAGGCGTTTAAAGCTGAGGGTCGTCGTCGAAAGACGGTGGCGCGCAGCACCGGTGGCGTCGATCACGGTCACCGCCGAATGCACGCGGTGGCGCCTTCCGGACAAGCGCGCGAGACAGGCTCGGGCCTCGGCTTCGGTTTCTGCCTTGGGCAAGATCATACGCCCACACGCCACAACGGTGTCGGCCGCCAAAATGGTACACCCGGGGTGGCGCAGCGCGACGATAGCCGCCTTTTCAGCGGCGATCCGCCGGGCATAGACCGTCGGCAGCTCGTTGCGGCGCGGCGTTTCATCGCTTTCGGCAGGATCAACCTGCGCAGGCACGACGCCGAGGCGCGCAAGCAGATCGAGCCGGCGCGGGCTCGCTGAGGCGAGGATGAAGGGAGCGATATCAGTCACAGCGACGCCTCTGCCTTAAATCGACGCAAAGCGAAAGGTGATCCGGCCAGTCGTGCGATCTTAGGGCATGATTGCGGCCAAAGCCTCATGCCTGCCAAGGCTGCGCGCGGGGACCAGCTTAATTGGCCGGATTATATTGGCGCAGAAAAGTCTCCATTTCCCTCAGAAACTCAAGCCTGTCCGCAGGGCGGCTCAGGTGATGATCGCCCAAAGGTTGCTCAACATAGCGCACCGGCTTGTGTGCGGCCTTAAGCCGTGCCGCCATTTCGCGCGATTGCTTGACGGGCACGCGCATATCGCGTGCACCGTGCATGATGAGAATCGGCGTCGAAAAGCCAGCCGGGCCGCGCAGTGGGGAGATCGCATCAATATCAGGCGCAGACGCTTCCCAACCCGAGCGGGCCGTTGCGCCGTTCAAAAATTTACCGTCATATTTGATCATGCCGCGCAAATCAGAAACACCCGCATAAGAGATGGCACAGCGATACCGGCTGCCATCGCGTTGCGCGCCGCGCATCGCCGCATAGCCACCATAGCTCGCGCCCACGATACACACGCGCTTTGGATCAGCGATCCCAAGTTTGGCGAGATGGTCAACCGCATCCAGCAGGTCATCCTGCATCTTCAAGCCCCATTGTCCCGTGCCAAGATTGAGCAAGCGCCGCCCGTAACCCGTTGATCCACGATAATTGGGCTGGATGACCGCATAGCCCCGCGAGGCGAGAAACTGAACCCACCAATCCCAGCCTTCGCTGTCGCGCGCCTCGGGCCCCCCATGCGGCAAAACGATGAGTGGCAGGCCTTTGGCTACCTTGCCCTTGGGCAGTGTTAAAACGGCTTCAATCGGCACACCATCGCGCGCGGTATATTTGATTGTGGAAACCGGCCCGTAAGTGTTCATTTTCAGCGTTTCATCGGCCAGGCCCAACAGGCGAAATCTGTCCTTGGCTTTGGTATCAAACAGGTAAAACGCGCCGGCTTGGTCTGGACCACCAACACGGACGATGAAGCGGGAGAATTGACGGCTCCAGCTTAATACCAAGGCATTCCCCTCACCAAATTTTGCGTCAATTTCGCGCTGCGACGCCGCGATGCTGGGGTCAATCCAATAGATCCGCGCCCGCTTTTCAGTGACCATAACACCCACCGCGCCATCGGCTTTTGGCGTCATCGCAAAATTGTTGATGTCATAGCCGTCGAGACCAAAAACCTTTTTGCCGCGAATCATGGTGTTGAAGTCAAATTCGTAAAGCGCGGCATAGCCATCGGTGCTGGAGATCGTGAGCGCCTTGCCCGGTTCCGCCATGAAAAGATCAGGGACCATCAGCGTTTCAGATTTGCCATATTCGGCGCGGTCAATCTCCTCGAAGGGCATGCTTGCATTGAGGCGATAATAGAGCTGCGCGAGCTGCTTGGCGTCATCATAGGCAACCCCCATGCGGACCGTGCCCGTTGGATCGGCGACATAGCGCGTAAAATTGGCGCGCGGCTTGATGATGCTCGTGAGCGCGCCGGTCGAAACGTCAACATCAAACACTTCGGTCCAGCTATTGGGCCCCGGCTTTGTGCTCCGCTGCACCCCAAGTAAAATCCTAGGCCGCCCGTCACGCGAGATGTGAATGACATCGGCTTTATTCTCAGCATCAATGTTTGCGGCAATCCGGTTGATCACCCCGGTTGTGCGGTTGATCGCGAGGACGCTGCTGAAACGCGTATCCTCGCCTTTGACTTTGCGCACATCAGAGGTCGCGACAAGCAGCCAATCATTGGTCACCCAGCGCCACCACGCGAGTTCGCCGTCCTGTTCGCCGTCCGGAAGGCTCACTTGCGGTGCCCCTGGCTGTTCAAGCGAACGAATAAGCAGAACGGCTTTGCCGCCTTGGCTGTTTTTGGTCGCGTAGAAAAGGCCGTCTGGCGAGAGCTCAGGCTGATCCATATAGGGCGTTGCCGCAAAGGCTTCCGCAGAAGGCGTCAGGGCTGCGCTCGGCGCTTGGCTTGACGCCAATTGCGCGCGGCCGAGCGTCGGCGCCACGAGCACGACAAGCGCAAGCAGCCAAATTCTTTTCACCATGGGCCCCCTTTAAAACATGCCAATCTGCTGAGCCTATGCGAAGCCCGCAGCGAATCAAGCCCAAATGCGTGTCGGGCTACTTCCCGAAAGCAATCACCGGCGGCTCTTTGTCAGGGTCCGTTGGGATATAGGCTGGATTGAACCGGGTCAGCCAGTTTGCTGCGCCTTGCAGCCACTCAATCCGCTCTTCCTTTGTGAAAAAGCGGCTATAATGACCGTTGCGGGGTTGCTCGATATAATCATAATCGATCCCCTTTTTCTTGCCCGCGCCTTTGAGCCGCCCAACCAGAGTCCGCGCTTGCGCAATGGGAACGCGCGGATCGCGAACGCCGTGGAAAATGAGAATGGGCGACCAGCGCGTCTGGACGTTTCGCGCTGGGGAAACCACGCTCAGTTCGTTCGCGCCCTTGGCGAGATAATTCGCACCAAATTCGCCGATATATTCCCTGTCATAATCGCGCATCATCGCAAGATCGTAAACGCCCGCGCCAGCAATCGTACAACGCCACCGGTCTGGATCACGCTGTGCGGCGCGAGCGGAGGCATAGCCGCCGTAGGACCAGCCCATCATGCACGCGCGCTTTGGATCGACGATGCCTTGCTTGACGAGATAATCCATGCCGTCATTCAAATCATCTTGCATCGTCGTTCCAAACCCGTCGGAACGTCCCAATTTGACAAAGGCTTTGCCGTAGCCGCCTGAGCCTCGGTAATTGGGTTGCAGCACCACATAGCCCTGCTCGGCGATCGCCTGCGACCAATCGTCATAAGACATGTCATCGCGCACGCCGTAGGGACCGCCGTGTGTGAGCACGACCAGCGGCAAATTCTTAGCCTGTGAGCGGTTGCGCGGCATCGTGAGGACGGCCTCAATCTTAGTGCCATCGCGCGCGGTATAGGTAATCATCGACCGCGTATTAAGCTCGCCATCCTTGAGCGTAGGGTTTTGCCAGCCGAGGAGTTTGATTTTGGCGGCATCAACATCATAGATAAAAAGCGCGCCTGCTTGGCTCGGCTTCGCGACAGAAATGACGAGCTTTGAATCGCCGTCATTGGTACTGACGATCATGGCATTGCCTGCGCCAAATTGCTCATCGAGAAAGGCTTGAATTTGCTTATGTTTTTCGCTGACCCATTCAATATGATTGCGGTCTGATGTGTAGGCAAAGCCAAGCGCACCGTTTTCATCTTCGTTCGCGATGACGCCATCAACATCATAGCCGGGCTTTGAAAAAACCTTTTCGACGATTTTGAGCGTCTTCATATTCGCTTTGTAGATAGCCCCATAGCCCTCGTGGTTACTGCGCACCAACGCCATATCCGGCTCATCGAGGAAGACTTGAGGGCTCAGCCCAACGCCGACAAAATCCTTATCAACGGACTTTTGCACCGTCTTCATTTTGCCCTTTTCGTCAGAGCGGTAGAGCGTCGTATCAACGCCTGTATCGCCGTCGCTATTATAGCCCATCCGCACGACGCCCTTGCCGTCCACATCCCAACTGCCGACCACCGGGTTAGGCAGTTCAAGCGTTTTCACGATCTTCCCCGTCGCCACGTTCACGCGGATGACCTCGGGTTGAAACGCGCGCTCTGTGCCGCTGCGAAAGGACTGGCGCTGCATGACGATTTCGCCCGCTTTGACATCGTTGTGTAAAACACTTGCGCCGCCTGTTGCGCCTTCCCAAGCCAGCGGCATCATCTTTTTGGTCTGAACATTATAGGATACTATTCTGAACAGGTCGACGCGCTGCCCCTGAATGATATCGCGCGACATAAGCCTGATCAGCAGATAATCATTTCCGAACCAGCTCCAACCGATGATTTCGCGGTCGCCGCCATCTTTGAAGGTTTCAGACTGGGCAAAGAGTTGCGGCTTTGCGCCAGGATTGTTGAGATCTACAATGCCGTAGGTCAGCGAATTTCCCGCCCCCAAGGCGACCGCAACTTTCGATCCATCAGGCGACATGCGCGGGTCTTGCATAAAGGCGAGGCTTGCCAAAACGTCCATGCCAACTTTGCCTGCAATCGGCTTGGCCGCGCTCTGCTGAGCCAATAGTCCACCCGAAACGACAACGAACGCGCTGGCGGCAATAGCCATGCCAACGCGCGAAAATTTGCTCACCATAATAACTCCACGCTCCGCCACTTGATCGGTGGAAGCTATGCTGGACCGCTGATCAATTCAAGCATGAAAAAACCCCACCTAGCGCGCGCTAGGCGGGGTCTTTTCGCACCCTTAGAAAACGGATCGACTACATCGCGCCGTGCGATAAGGCTGCAAGCAGCAAAAGCGCAACGATGTTTGTGATCTTGATCATTGGGTTGACGGCGGGGCCGGCAGTATCCTTATAAGGATCACCGACTGTATCACCCGTCACTGCGGCTTTATGGGCTTCTGAACCCTTGCCGCCGTGGTTGCCGTCTTCGATATATTTTTTGGCATTGTCCCAAGCACCGCCGCCCGAAGTCATCGAGATGGCGACGAACAAGCCGCCCACGATCACGCCGAGGAGCAGAGCACCCAGCGCCGCAAAGCCCTGTTCCTT
>JBEGTP010000330.1:0-3736 GCA_041179365.1 Pseudomonadota bacterium | reverse complement strand
CATGCTCCCCGCCGCCGCCAGCGGGAGCGACAAAAGTTTGCGCTCCACTCCAAGGGGTTGCCCCGTTTGGCGTTGCCCCCGTCAGGCTGTCAAAAGTGACTTTGCCAGACAGAACCCGTCCACTCTTGGTGGTATGCGTGATGGACACCATCGGCTCAATCGCCTGAACCCGGCCATTGGATTCTTTGTAATAAAGAACTGCGCTGTCAATGCTTGTCGTACCAAGCTCATCGGCAGGCTCATCATAAGCATTGTGATTGGCCGGAAGGTCCGTTGGGACCGCACTGCTGGCACCATCATTGGTGGTTTGCGCGTTTGCCAAACTTGCTGAGAGAAGGTTGGCGGTCACCATGCAGAGCACGGCGGCCATACGAGGCTTGGCGTTTGACATTAGTTGCACCCGCATCCTCCCCCATCAAAGCTACGACCACCAGCTGAGGCTTCCTTGCTAAAATAGATATGCTCATGCGCCGCAGCGAGATTGGCATTGCGCCCCAATTGCATGGATTTGCGCGCGGTTATGTCGCGCTGCCAAGGCTGCACAGTGGCACAGCCGGAAAGCGCTGACGCGAGCAAAATGGCGCACGCGAGGGGTTTTCTAGATTTCATGATTTTCATTCCTGACTTCACCGTTCTTTGATCAATTGATCGATATGCGCCTCGTAAGCGCCTTGTTCATTGGGGTGGAAACCCTTGTGGGTGAACCGCACGCGACCTTGACGGTCTATCAACACCGACGTTGGCATGTCCTTCACGCCATATTGTTTTGCGAGGGTGCCCGCGCTGTCATAGGTTACAGGTAAGCGCGCCCCCACTTTGCGCAAAAAGGCATCAGCTTGGGGGCGAGAGCGATCCAGATTGACCGTCAAAACAACGAAGCCGCCCGCTCCGTATTTTTGCACCAAGCCCTGCATATAGGGGAAGGATTGCTTGCACGGGCCGCACCAAGACGCCCAAAAATCAAGATAGACGACCTTGCCCTTATAGCTCGCGAGGTTGAGCGCCCCGCTTTGGGCGACAGCGGGCGGCGATGTTCCGCCAATCGCCAGCAGGCTGAGCGCCGCTCCCAAAATGGAGATCTGACGCCTTGAATAAAAAATCATACGCGAAAAAACCCTTTGCAAACGTTCCGGCGCCTCATGAGAATTGCGCCATCTTAAGGTAGACGCCGCCGCTTAAACTTTTCCGCACCCACTTTGCAGAAATAGGAACAAATAGGGAATTTAAGGCTGTCCTACACCCAAGGAGATCGATTATCCTTTTGGCGAATCGGAGGAAGAAGGGCTTATGAGCACGACAATTCAAACACTGATCGAAGATTTGATCGCGCGCGAAGGCGACTATGCTGATCACCCCGCGGATAAGGGTGGACCAACACGCTGGGGCGTGACCGAAGCTGTTGCACGGGCCAATGGCTATGCGGGTTCGATGCGCCGCTTTCCGCGCGACGAGGCGTCGAACATTTATAAGCGACTCTATTGGGAACGACCCGGTTTTGCGCGCCTAGAGCGTTCCATTCCGCGTGTGGCGGCAGAGCTTTTCGATACAGGTGTCAACATGGGCCCGGCGACGGCTGCTGGCTTTTTGCGCCGCACACTGAATGCGCTCAATCGCAATGAAAGAGACTTTGGCGATGTTGCCGCGACAGGCTTGGTCGATCACGCTGTCGAAGCGGCTGTGGCGGCCTTTATTGCCGTGCGCGGTAGAGCGGGCGAAGCCGTCCTCCTAAAGGCCCTCGAAGCGCTTCAAGGCGAACGGTATTTAAGCCTCGCTGAAAAGCGTCCAGCCAATGAAGCCTTTCTCTACGGCTGGCTTGCCAACCGGCTTGTCTAGACTTTTCAGGAGATTTTTATGACGAACACAGCCAATTTGGATCAACCGCGTGATCGCTGGATCAGCCGCGCGCGCCCATCCTTTCTTTATGTGATGTACGCAGTCATCCTTTTTGCGCTCCCCGTCGGTATGATGGCAGCCTTCCGGCCCACGCTCGCGGCTGCCGTGTCCGAGGGCGTCACTGGCTATCTTTCGGCGATTCCCGACGCCCTATGGACGGTCTTCGTCACCGGCTATCTGGGCTATACCGCTGCGCGCCAGTGGGGGAAAATCAAAGGCGTTGACCTTTGAGCACCCCCTGTTAGTGGCCGCGCCATGTTCAATGATCTCAGCACGCCGCTATCGCTGCTCCTCACACGCCGCTCGGGCAAGGCCCGCAACTTGGTGGCACCGGGGCCTAATGCAACCCAGCTAGCAACCATCCTTGCAGCTGCTACGCGGGTTCCTGATCATGGCAAGCTGGCCCCTTGGCGCTTTGTTATGATAGGTTCCGATCAGCGCGGCGCGCTCGCAACCCTTTTTACGACGGCTTACCGCGCTGAGAAGCCAGACGCTGGCCGGCTTGAAATCGAAGCCATGGAGCAGATGGCGCACCAAGCCCCGTCGCTCATTGTGGCGCTCTTTTCTCCCCATGCGGAAAGCAAGATTCCGCTGTGGGAGCAGCAGCTTTCAGTCGGGGCGGCCTGCATGCAGCTGTTGAACGCGACCCATGCCCTTGGGTTTGGTGGTAATTGGCTGACCGGATGGCCAACCTCTTCAGACACGGTGCGCAATGCGTTCGGTGGTGAGGGTGATCGCATCGCTGGTTTCTTTTTCCTCGGCACGCTCATAGGTCCGCTGGAAGAACGCCCACGGCCCGACCCCGCGACAGTCATCAGCAATTGGGCCGCTTGACTTTTACCTGATTTGGTGTATTAGAATGGCATGACAGTTCATCACGATGATACACCGGTTTATTTGCGATTGCGCGCGCTGTTAGTGAGCAGCATAATCGATGGTCGCTACGGTGAGGGTTTGCAATTGCCCTCGGTACGTGTTTTCGCCGCTGATACGAATACCAACCCTCTGACCGTCGCCAAAGCTTATCAAACGCTGCAAGATGAAGGCCATGTCGTGGTCAAGCGCGGGGTGGGCATGTTCGTTGCGGATGGAGCCTGTTTGCGCCTTCGCGAGCAAGAGCGCACGCGCTTTTTAACCCGAGTTTGGCCACCGCTCCGCAGTGAGATTGAACGGCTTGGCCTTGATGTTGAAAATTTGATGGAACCTGTGCCTGCCTGAAGGGTAGAAATTTTCGCCAAGGCCGCCTATCTGCTGCCGCACCATCATGGTTTTCAAGCGTCTCTTTTCGCGCTCAGCGCCAGCACCGGCACGCCTTTGGAGCGTGCCCGCAGGAGAGCGGCTCTATGCGATTGGTGATATTCACGGGCGCGATGATCTTCTCGCGCAGCTTCTCGACAAGATCGATGCCGATAGCGCGGCCCGAGGTAATGCAAAAACAACGCTCATTTTTCTCGGCGACTTGCCCGATCGCGGCCCAGACTCGCGCCGCGTTATAGAGCGGCTTATGGCGCTGCCCGCTGTGCGCCCTTGCCTTTTCCTCGCGGGCAATCATGAAGAGCTGATGACCCGCGTCTGGGAGGGTGAACGCTCAAGCGCGCCCACGTTCCACCGCGTCGGAGGCCGCGCGACACTGCTGAGTTACGGCGCCGAGCCTGACGCCTATGACTCATGGGATTTTGAGCAATTGACTGATGAGACGCGCGCGCTCGTTCCCAAATCTCATATCGACTTTCTTCGCAGCTTTCAGGATTATCATCTGGCGGGTGACTATCTTTTTGTTCACGCGGGCATCCGCCCGGGCCTTCCGCTCGAAGATCAAGACCCAATCGACATGCGCTGGATC
>JBEGTP010000329.1:0-3194 GCA_041179365.1 Pseudomonadota bacterium | reverse complement strand
TATCAAAATTCAGACCCTGTCTATCAGGGCGACCGTGATTTCTCGGTCAATAACTATGATTCGTTTACAGGCACATTGGGCGGATCGGGCACGACGACGCCGTCGCGCTTTACGGGCTCGCGGCCACTTTCAGGCGGAGTGCCAAACACTTTGACTGCATATACGCAAACAGGTGTAACCACCGCTGTGGTTGGGACGAACCCTATCGGCACACCAATTCTTGCATTGGTACCCGGTGGTGCGGCGAACGGAGGAACGCGGCAGATTGATCCAACGACGGGTTCATTTCAAGCTGGCTTCAACCCTTTTAATTTCAATCCTTATAACATTTTCCACACCCCGTTCACGCGGTACAACATGTATGCGTCAGCGCGGTATGAAGTGAGCGACAATGTTGAAATCTACTCGCGCGGTCTTTTCTCCAAAAACTCAGTGAAGACGATCATTGCGCCGTCGGGTGTATTTTCGTCGTCGGTCGTTATTCCGCTTAGCAATCCCTATCTAACGGCTACGGCACGAAATCAGTTTTGTGCGTTGAATGTCGCGCCGACCGTCAACGGTGTAAATGCCGCTGGTGCCTCTGTGTCGGGTCAAACAGCGTATGTGCCACTTATTACACCAGCGGCCTGCGCTGCGGCTGCAACTGCGACCAGCCCGACTGATCCGAACTACCGGACTGTCACCACAGTGCTGCGTCGCCGCTTCACAGAAACCGGCCCCCGGACTAGCGATTATGAAACTACTGTGTTTGACTATAAAATCGGCGCGCGCGGCGCGATTTCGGAAAATATCGATTGGGATGTTCACGGATCGTACGGCCAGAGCGAGAACATCGAAACGCGGGGCGGCTACATCCTGACATCGCGCGTGCGGGATGCTCTTCTGGCAACCAACACGACGACCTGTCTCAGTGCAGCAGCGGGCTGCGTTCCTCTGAACGTGTTCGGTCCAAATGGGTCGATCACGCCAGCAATGGCAGGCTATGCACAGTCGCCAAGTACGACAACAATACGGACCTCGCTCGCGCAAGTTCATGCCACGGTGACCGGAAAGACCGGCTTTGCCGTTCCTATGGCGGCTGATGATTTGAGCTTCGCTGTCGGCGGCGAATACCGCAAATATACTTCATCGCAGGTTCCTGATTCGCTCTCGCAAATTCCGGGCGAACTCGGCGGTGCGGGCGGCGCAGCGCCGGCCATTGATGGTGGCTATGAAGTCTATGAAGCGATTGGCGAGCTGAACATTCCGCTCATTCAAGATAAGCCATTGTTCCAGAACCTGACACTGACCACCGGCGCACGCTATTCAGCGTATAAGGTGAATGCAGCAGGTAGCCCGAAGTTCAACGCCACAACGTGGAAAATCGGCGGTAGCTGGGAACCAGGCGCAGGCGTCAAGTTCCGCGCTAACTATTCGCGCGCTGTGCGGGCTCCAAACATCAATGAGCTGTTCTCGCCATTGTCGACTGGCCTGACCGGCCTGGCGACCGATCCTTGCGCAGGTGCTGCTCCTGTCGCAAATCTAAACCTGAAAGCAATCTGCCTTGCGCAGGGCGCGCCAGCCGCATCGATCGGCGTCATCGCCAATCCTACGGCCAGCCAAGCCAATTCGACGGGTGGCGGCAACGTCAACCTTCGCCCTGAAACGGCGAAGACCCTGACACTGGGCGTTGTTTTTCAGCCTGAGTTTGCCCGCAATGTGTCGATCTCGCTTGATTATTACGACATCAAGGTGGCGAAGGCGATTACGACGCCAACCCCAGATGACGTAATCAACGGGTGCTTTGGTGCCATCACAGCAGCAAGTGCATCGAGCGCGGCGTGCACGAGCATCCGCCGTGACCCAACGACCGGTGGTCTTGATGGTGATCCAGCAACGACCCTTGGTTTGCCACAAAGCTTCTCAAACCTAGGGAATCTGCGGGCTCGTGGCCTCGACTTGGCGATCAACATCAAGCAGAGCGTCGGCTTTGCCGATTGGAAGATCGGCTTCACCGGCAATTACACGATGGATTCGAAGTTCCAAGCAACGCCAACTTCGGTTGATCGTGAATGCACTGGCTATTACAGCGTCAACTGCGCTTCGATCCAGCCTAAGTATCAATGGGCGCTCCGTAACACGCTTGATTTCGGCAACACTGACATCTCGTTCCTGTGGCGTCACATGTCGTCGGTTCAGCAAGAGCCGCTTGATGTGATTGCAAGCGCACCAGCTTTTGTTGGCACGCTCGCAGGCGGGGCCCTCAACGGTCGCGCTGTCGATTTCGGTCACATCAAATCCTATGATTGGCTCGATATGTCGGTGCGCTTTGATGTGGGTGATCACCTGACCCTCACGGGTACGGTTGCCAACCTTCTGAACAAGCAGCCGCCGCTCACAGGTTCGTCGATTGGTAACGTCTCTTACAACAGCGGCAACACCTATCCTTCGACCTATGACACGCTGGGTCGTCGCTTCTCGGTGACCGCGAAGCTTAAGTTCTGATCGTCTGATCAGCATGAAACACAGAGGGGTGGGTCTTTGGACCTGCCCCTTTTTGTTTGTGCGCTGGTAAGCGGCGCTTGATCTGCAAGACGCTTGAAGCCGCGCCAAATCCCGCTAGAGCGGGTCAAGCATGTCAAACGCAACGCCCCTTGAAGCTTTCAAATCGGTTTTGACCGGTGCCGCGCGGGCGCTCGCGCATGAGCCCGAGGTTGAGCTCGCTTTTACGGCCGACGTGCCGACACAGGCGGGCACAAACTTCCGCGTGCCAATGCCGGGGCGTTCGCTTCCCGCTGATCAAGTTGCCGAAGCACGCGGCTTTGCAGACAGCATGGCGCTGCGCTTGCGTCACCATAGCGCCGCTGTTCATGCGGCCAAGCGGCCTGGTGATCCGCAAGCGGGCGCCGTTTTTGATGCGATTGAAGAGGCCCGTGTTGAAGCGCTTGGCGCGCGCGCGATGGTGGGCGTCAGAGCCAATCTTGGCCATGCGCTTGACATGCGGATGCGCTCAGACCCGATTGCCCGGGCGACTGCTGCTGACGAGGTCCCGCTCTCAACCGCCGTCAGCCTTCTCGTCCGTGAGCGCTTGACCGGTGATGCGCCGCCTGTTGCGGCAGAAGCAGGGCTCGCCTTGGTGCGCGAATGGATTGAGGCCAAGGCGGGGGGGGATCTTGATGCGCTCGGCCTCGCGCTCGATGACCAAGCAGCGTTTG
>JBEGTP010000328.1:0-3261 GCA_041179365.1 Pseudomonadota bacterium | reverse complement strand
AAGTCGGGCCTTTGGGCTGACAATAGCAATCTTGCCGTGACCGCTGACGGTGCGCCTGGCGCAACGCTGCTGGGCAATCCTGAAATGATGAAGGCGCAAACTCAGCCGCTCAGAATTGTCGTGACCGTCGCTACGGCGCGTTAGGCTCTGCGCGCGCATGAAATTTTAACCTCTGCCCTTTAGGCACGGGGCATGTTTTTGGGTCCAAAATCGTCGCCGTCGCTGGTTCACAAGCGCAAGCAAGGCCGCCTTGCCGTGCGGCTTCACGCCACACTGTTTACGACGACGACGGCCCATGCTGCCATTCTCGAAAATCTATCGCGCAGTGGTGCCAAGCTCAGGCTGGAAGTTCCGCCGCCGCGCGGCCGCGATGCGGTGCTGCGTTGGGATCGGTTCGAAGCCTTTGGCAGGGTTTCGTGGGTCACAGCGTCACGGTGCGGCTTGATCTTTACGAGCCCCCTTTCCGAGGACGCCCTGCGGACCACGCTCGCGCTCAACGAAGCCTCGCCTGCGCCCGAAGACGCGCACAGCGTCAGCGCCGCCGCGCGCGCTTGGGTTGAGGGCAACGGGCGCATTGGCTTAGATTAAAGGCAGCGCTGGTCGGCTTTAATCTCGCCAACCTTGACCTTTACCGCGAATCCTTTAAGGGCCCGCTCTTCGGCAGGGGCCTCGCCCGTGCCGTCCGTCCGAGACAGTTGGCGGGAGCGATTGGGTTCCCTTAATATCCAGCCGAGACGGGGATAGGATTTTACCAGCTCTCAAACGGGCTGCCATTCCCCTTAGGACTCTTTTCGTTGCCGCGTGCTTTTGCGCGCGGTGGCATCGCGCTTGGCGGATGGTCTGCCAAGCGTTTGTGTAAGGAGAATGGCATGGATCGTGCTCAAAAACCCGTCGTGGTGTCTGAGCTGAACGCTGTCTTCAACGAGGTTGGTGTGGTGGTTGTCACCCGTAACCTCGGTCTCACGGTCGCGCAATCGACCGCACTGAGGCTGAAGATGCGGGATGCGGGCGCTACGTATAAGGTGACGAAGAACAGCCTCGCCAAAATCGCAGCCAAGGATACGCAATACGCGTCGATCAGCGACATGCTGACCGGCCCTGTTGCTTTGGCAACCTCGATCGATCCAGTGGCCGCCGCAAAGGTGGTCGTTGACTTCGCCAAGACGAACGACAAGCTCGAAATCGTTGGCGGCGCGATGGGGGATACCGCCCTTGATGTGAATGGTGTGAAGGCGCTCGCTGAGTTGCCCTCGCTTGATCAACTGCGTGCGAAGATTGTGGGCCTCGTACAGGCACCTGCAACCAAGCTCGTTCAGATTGTTCAAGCTCCGGCAGGACAGTTGGCTCGCGTCCTTGGCGCTTATGCCGCCAAAGAAGCGGCGTAACACGGCCCCTTTATTGAACTGAAAACTTTGGGCCGTTGCGCCCTATTGGAGACTTAACATGGCTGACTTGAACAAAATTGTAGACGACCTTTCGGCGCTGACCGTGATTGAAGCGGCAGAGCTTTCGAAGCTTCTTGAAGAAAAGTGGGGCGTTTCGGCTGCTGCCGCTGTTGCTGTTGCTGGCCCTGCGGCCGCTGCGGCTCCTGCTGCTGAAGAGCAGACCGAATTTGACGTGATCCTGACCGGCGACGGCGGCAACAAGATCGCCGTCATCAAGGAAGTCCGTGCGATCACGCAGCTCGGCCTCACCGAAGCCAAGTCGCTGGTTGAATCCGCGCCAAAGGCGATCAAGGAAGGCATCAGCAAGGACGAAGCACAGAAGATCCAGGCCCAACTCGTTGGTGCCGGCGCGACTGTCGAACTCAAGTAAGTCCCTTAACAGGATTTGCCCAAATAAAAGGGGCGGCACCTTTCAAAAGGTGTCGCCCCTTTTTTGTGCCCGCGCTGTTGCTTTGATGCGCACACAGGCACTGCCTCATTTTTAGGCACTGCCTCAATTCTATGCTGCGTCGAATGCGAGGCGAGGCAGGCTTGCTTATGCTTCCGCGCCAAATCAGCCTAATTGGGCGTTTATTCAAATTGGCACGCCCTTTGCAGTGTTCTTGGCACAACCAAGACAGGGGCAATAATGAAACTCATCACTGCAATCATAAAACCGTTCAAGCTCGATGACGTCCGCGATGCGCTGACGGAGCTTGCGATCACCGGCATGACGGTGACCGAAGTGAAAGGCTTTGGCCGTCAAAAGGGACAAACCGAAATTTATCGCGGGGCCGAATACAGCACCAACATGGTGCCTAAGGTCAAAATCGAAGTCGCCTGCAATGATGCCATCGCGCCACGGGCGATCGAAGCCATCCAGCAAGCCGCGCATACCGGCGCAATTGGCGACGGAAAAATCTTCATGACCGATCTTGGCGCAGCGGTTCGCATCCGCACCGGCGAGACCGGCGAAGTTGCACTCTAAAACGAAGACAGGGGAACGCATGAACAAAGTAACACGATGGATGCTAGGGGGCATGGTCACGTTGATGACCGCCATGCCCGCACTGGCAGAAGGGCCGATCAAAGGCCCGACACCCGAACAACAGGCCGCCATGGTCGATAAGGGCGATGTCGCCTGGATGTTGGTTTCTTCAGCCTTGGTGCTCATGATGTCAGTGCCCGCACTGGCGCTCTTTTACGGTGGACTCGTCCGGTCCAAAAATATGCTCAGCGTCTTGATGCAAGTCATGATGATCGTCTGCGTCGCGGCGTTGGTTTGGATCGGCTGGGGCTATTCGATGGCCTTTACCAGCGGTGGAACGGGCCTCCTTGCTCCTTTTGTCGGAAGCTTTGACAAGGCGCTCTTGATGGGCGTTTCAACCGCGACCTATTCGGCAACCTTTTCAAACAATGTCTATCTGCCTGAATATGTGTTCGTGATTTTCCAGATGACCTTCGCGTGCATCACGCCCGCGCTGATCGTTGGTGCTTTTGCAGAGCGTATCAAGTTCACACCGCTGATGATCTTTACCGTGTTGTGGCTGACAATCGTCTATTTCCCCGTCGCACACATGGTGTGGTATTGGGCTGGCCCAGACTTCCTCGTTGATACTCCGCTTGATACGGGTTTCCTCTGGGGCAAAGCAGCACTTGATTTCGCGGGCGGCACCGTGGTGCATATCAACGCCGGCATTGCAGGCCTCATGGGCTGCATTGTAATCGGTCCGCGCCTCGGCTTTGGCAAGGAAGCAACGCCGCCGCACTCGCTGACGATGACGATGATCGGAGCCTCGCTCCTTTGGGTTGGCTGGTTCGGCTTTAACGCGGGCTC